>JBDHAI010000214.1:0-4808 GCA_039588155.1 Gemmatimonadota bacterium
TGCTCGTGCCAAACGCAGCTTGTGACCTTCACCACCCGACGGAACCGCCCATAAATCACGAGGGCCTGATAGCCCCCGGTCAAGTCGTCATCGACCGAAAAGGAGGTCAGAATGAAACCGAACGGGTGGAGGTCAGGTGTGGCGGTAGTCATGTTGGGACTGCTCGTCCCGAGCCTTCCCGCCGCCGCTCAGGATCAGGAGCTCGCATCTGGGAAGGTGCCCATCACCACCGCGTCGAGCGACGCACTGCAGCTCTTTATGCAGGGTCGCGACCTGGCCGAGAAGATCCGCGGCACCGATGCCCGGGAATACTACCAGCAGGCGGTCACCGCAGACCAGAACTTCGCGTTCGCCTATCTGGCGTTAGCGAATACGGCACCATCGGCCAAGGACTTCTTCGAGTCGCTCGAGCGCGCCGTTGCGCTGATTGACCACGCCTCCGACGGTGAGCGTCTGATGATCCTCGCCACCGACGCAGCGGCCAAAGGTGATGTAGACGCACAGCGGGATCACCTGATGCAGTTGGTCGAGATGTTCCCAGCGGACGAGCGAGCTCACAACACGCTGGGCAACTACTACTTCGGCCGCCAGGATTATGAGAAGGCGATTGCGGAGTACGGGCTGGCGACCGAGATCAACCCCGACTACTCCCCGCCCTACAACAGTCTCGGCTACGCTCAGAGATCTCAGGGCAATTACGCCGAGGCCGAGAAGGCGTTCCAGAAGTATATCGAGCTCATCCCCGACGAGCCGAACCCGTACGATTCCTACGCCGAGCTGTTGATGAAGACGGGCCGCTTCGAGGAGTCGATTGCCAACTATGAGAAGGCCCTCACCAAGAACGCGAACTTCGTAGCCTCGTACGTGGGGATCGGTAACAACCAGATCTTCCTGAGGCACACCGACGAGGCCCGGGCGACGTTCGCCAAGCTGCACGATGAAGTAGCACGAACCGACGGCGAACGGCGCACAGCGCTGTTCTGGACGGCCGCCTCATTCGTGCACGACGGAGACCATGCTGCCGCTCTGGAGAAGATCCAGGCGATGTCCTTGATCGCCGAGAATAGTGGGGATCTGGCGGCGATGGCCGGTGATCTCAACCTGAGCGGCAATGTCCAGCTACACAGCGGCGACCGCGCCGGCGCGCTGGCCAGCTACACCAAGGCCGTCGAGACCATGGACGCGGCGGACGTCCCGGACCGAGTCAAAGAGAATACGCTTCGGAATCAGCTCTACTTCGACGCGCGCGTCGCGATCGCCTCGGACGATTTCGAGACCGCCGAGGCGAAGATCATGGCCTACGGCGAGGGTGTGCGTGCGCACCAGATCCCCTTCGAGCTGCGCCGCCACCACGAGCTCGTGGGAATGCTCGCCCTGCACCAGGAAGATTACGGTAAGGCGGTCGAAGAGCTGGCGCAGGCCAATCAGCAGAATCCACTGATCCTCTATCTGTCGGCGAAGGCGTATCACGGCGCCGGGGATCACACGAAGGCCGGGGAGATGGCCGAGCAGGCGGCTAACTTCAACGGCCTGAACTTCAACTACGCTTTTGTGAGAGCGAAAGCCGCCAAGATGGCGAAGGACCACCGCTAGGCTATTTGGCCTCCTCGGGCTCGTCCATCGCTGTCGAGTCCGGGGGGGCCGCTTCCTGGAACCGATACAAGATCTCGCCGTCGCGGATCATGCCGTAGCGTTCCCGGGCCACCCGCTCGATGGCGGTCGGGTCGTGCTCCAGCTCGTAGGCGACGGCCTGGAGCGAGTCGATCTCGGCCTCGACGGCGGCGAGCTCGGCGGCGCGCTCCTCCTCCAGCCCTTCCAGCTGGCCCACCTTGAACACGGTGTACTCGCCGCCGAAGATGGCGAAGTAGGCGGCGAACAGCAGCATGACGACGATGGCGACATCAACGAAGCGCTTCCCTACCGCGTCCCTGACCTCACCCTTTCTCCGCTTCGCCACACACCCTCCTCACGTTCATCCCCGCTTGCCGATCGGCTGGCCGGTGCCGTATTCCGCCCGGGCGCCGAGGTGCTCTTCGATTCTCAGTAGTCGATTGTACTTCGCCGTCCGCTCCGAGCGGGACAGGCTGCCGGTCTTGATCTGGCCGACGCCGGTGGCGACGGCCAGGTCGGCGATAAACGTATCCTCGGTCTCGCCGGAGCGGTGCGAGATGACGCAGGTGTAACCGGCGGTCCGCGCCAGCTCGATCGCCTTCAGGGTCTCGGTTAGCGTGCCGATCTGGTTCACTTTGATCAAGATCGAGTTGGCGATGTCGGCGGCGATGCCGCGGAGCAGCCGCTCGGTGTTGGTGACGAAGATATCGTCGCCGACGAGCTGCACCTGATCGCCCAGCCAGCCGGTCAGCTCCTTCCAGCCGTCCCAGTCGTCTTCGCCCAGCCCGTCTTCCAGCGAGACGATGGGATAGTGGTCGCACCAGTTCTTGTACATCTCGGTGAGGTCGCCGGCGCCGAGGCCTGAGCGGGCATCGATGGTGTAGCTGCCCTCGGTGCCGAACTCGGAGGCGGCGGCATCCAGTGCGAGGGCGATCTGGTCGCCGGGCACGTAGCCGGCGCGTCCGATGGCCTCGATGACGTACTGGAGCGCCTGCTCGTTGGACTCGAGGTCGGGCGCGAAGCCGCCCTCGTCACCCACGGCGACGGACAGCTTGTTCTCCTTCAGCAGATCCTTGAGCGCCTGGAAGACCTCGGCGCCCCAGCGCAGCGCCGTATTGAACGAGTCGGCGCCGATGGGCATGATCATGAACTCCTGGATGTCGACGTTATTGGAGGCGTGGGCGCCGCCGTTCAGGATGTTCATCATCGGGATGGGCAGCACACGGGTGAGCGGGCCGCCCAGGTAGCGGTAAAGCGGGATCTTCAGGTGAAGGGCGGCGGCGCGCGAACTGGCCAGCGAGATGGCGAGGATGGCGTTGGCGCCCAACTTCGATTTGTTGGCGGTCCCGTCCAGCTCGATCATGAAGTGGTCGAGGCCCACCTGGTCGAGGACGTTGAAGCCCTTGATAGCCGGGCCGATCACACTCTCGATATTGTCGATGGCCTTGAGCACGCCCTTGCCGCGGTAGCGCCGCTTGTCGCCGTCGCGCAACTCGATGGCTTCGTGCTCGCCGGTCGAGGCGCCGCTGGGCACGGCGGCCCGGCCCTTGATGCCGTTTCGCAGGACGACGTCAGCTTCGACGGTGGGGTTACCTCGGGAATCGAGAATCTCGCGGGCGTGTACTTCGGCTATCTCGGGCATGGCTCAACTCGTGTGTGCAAGCTGCTCGGTCAGTCTTCGCGGTCGCTCGTAGCCCTCGGGCTTTCGCAGCTCCGCCAGCATGTCCGCCATCTGGGCGTGGACGCGAACGATGAGCGTATCGCGGTCGGCGTGCGTAAAGCGGCGCGTCTGAACGGGCTTCCCGAACTGGATGGTGATGGGCTGCGGGTGGAGACGGAAGCCGCGTTTGGGCAGTATGTCGAAGGTGCCGTCGATGACGGTGGGCACGATGGGCACACCGGCCTCGATGGCCATGATGAACGGACCCTTCTTGAAGCGCTGCAGGTCGCCGGTCAGCGAGCGAGTGCCCTCCGGAAAGACGACGGCCGTGCTGTTCTCTTCGCGGATGCGCCGGCCCGCCACCTTGAGCGATTCCACGGCGGCGATGTGGTTGCCGCGGTCGATGAACACGTGGCCTGCTGCCACGGAGGCGCGGCCGAAGATGGGGATGCGGCGGATCTCCTTCTTGGCGACGAAGTGGTTGCGCACCGGCATATTCGCCGCGACGGTCCAGACGTCGTGCATCGACTGGTGATTGCAGGCGACGACCTGCGGGTTCTTTCGGTCGATGTTCTCGAGCCCGATGACGGTGACCGGGGTGCCGGACGCCCAGAGCATCGACTTGCTCATTAGGCGGCCCGCCCATTGGAAGTAGCCGCGCGGCAGGCCGAGGTAGGCGCCCACCACACCCACGAGACCGAAGGTGCCGAGGAACGTGGCCCCGACGATGCTGGCGAAGATGGATCTTATCACAGCGACCCTAGCGAAAGTGATCGTACCCGTAGGCGGCCAGCTCGACCTCCGCCCCATCACGAAAAACCCGCACGCCATCGCCGGACACGGCACGGCCTACGCGGGTGAGGGGGATCCCGAAGGTCTGCGAGAATTCTGAGACTGTCTCCAGGCTCAATATGCCACCCCCAAGGGCTACGAGCAATTCGTAGTCCTCGCCGCCGGCCAGGCCGATATCGGGCGCGACTCCGCCGGCCAGCGGCACGGCGTCCTGGTCGATCTCAATGCCTACGCCGGATGCGGCCGACAGGTGCCAGGCGTCGGCGATCAGCCCGTCGGAGACATCGATCGCCGCGGAGGCACCCAGCTCGGCCAGCCAACGCGCCTCACGCACCCGCGGGGCCGGCTCCCAGAAGCGCTGGCGCCAGTCCGCCTGCGGCTCCCGGCCCGCCTTCCAGGCCCCGACCGCGGCGGCGGCGCCGCCGAGGCGACCGCTGACCCAGAGCTCGTCGCCGGGCCGAACGCCGCTCCGCAAGAGCGGCGACGAGACCGCGCCCAGGGCGGCGACATCGAGGGTGAGTTGTTGGCCGCCCCGCGACAGGTCACCCCCGACCAGGCCGGCACCCATCTCCTGGGTGGCGTTGAGACAGCCGCGCCCCACCTGCTCGGTTAGCTCGCTGTCCCAGCCGCCCGGCACGCTCAGTGAAACGAGCACGGCGATGGGCTCAGCCGCCATGGCCGCCAGGTCGGAGACCGCCGCCAGCACGGCGCGCCGGCCCACCTGTTCCGGCATGCCCCAGGTGGA
>JBDHAI010000215.1:0-6949 GCA_039588155.1 Gemmatimonadota bacterium
CCGTTGCACATCCAGGCTTCGTGATCACGCGCTTACCGACTTCAATTATCCACCTGTTGCTTCCTCGATGACCACCTGGCGCTCACCCAGCGGCTGGACCGGCCGGTTGTTTGCAATCATGCCATACCGGGACATCGCCGCCTGTTCCCGGGACAGCTCGATGGGTTCAACCATGATGAACCATCGCACACCCTCCCAGCACGGCGGCGTAGTTAGCGAACCCGTGTAGCGGAAGTATCGGTCGTCGTCGGGCAGCAACTCGTCGATATCGACCGTGACATGCTCGAGGTGCACCGTCTCCCCCGGCTCGCTCGGCAGATTGTCCACTATGGGCGCGAAGGCGGGATTGTAAGCGCCAATCTGTATGAACACTCCGAGAACCGCCAACTCGCCGGTGTCGCTCTGGTGAACCAGGTGCAGCTCAGCCGCTGCGTGTTCGCCGTCGAGGGTGTGCTCGCTCGGCGAGTGAAAGTGGTACTGCAAGAGTTCGAATTGTATGCCGTCCACCGCGAGCGTGCTTCCCTCGTCGTAGGTCACCTGAATCGTGTGCCCGTTGTCCAGCACGTCGACGACATGCTCGTTGCGAGTCGCCCGAAACCCCGCCGGCTCGTAGTCGCGACCCAATGAGAACGTGCCCCCAGGGACGGCGTTGCCCAGGTCGACGGGCGACTGCTGGCGACCCTCGGCACAGAGCGCCCAATCGGGGCTCAATTCCGCCCAGCGCGCGGGACCGTCGGACTCGCCATATCCCCAATGAACGGCGTGACCTTGCCCATCAGCCTCACCGTGCTCGCCGCCTGGAGTACACGCACCCAGCAGCACAGCCGGTGCGAGGGTCGAGAGAAGTATTGCGCGAGAGCGTTTCATTTACGTCACCTCAATATGTTCAGATTCGACCTGAGCGTCGGTCAGGTGGAGATGTCCCACTGCAGCCGGAAGCGTACCCCCTCCTCCTCACCGCGGGTCGGATCCTGGACCGCGAAGTAAGTCAGATCGGTGGTGAGCTTGTTATTATGCCCGGCGAAGAACCAGTTGATCACCACGGAATATTCCTGGAGCAAGTCATCGCGTTGATCGACGTTGGGGTCGTAGAAGGCATAGAGAAAAGCGACCTCCAACGGCTTGGGGATGGCCGACCAGGCGTTATGAAAGAAGTAGCCGATCTGCGCGTAGTTGCCGACGAGGGTCGTCGTCGTGCTGTTGGTAAGGTCTTTTATCCGCTTCCAGTGAAATTCCTGCTGCCAGCTCACCCCTCTATACTTGAAGGCCGTCTCCTCCATCCACTGGTTCACGCGGTACTGACCGGGCTCGCCCTCTTCGAAGCCTTCCAGCTGTCCGCCGCCGGCGGTTGAGAAGCGGGTGTAGGGGCTGCGGTTGGTCACGGCGGCGAGGGCGAGGAGTCCGGCGCCCCTCTCGTGATAGCCGAGGTCCGATCCCGAGAACCCGACCTCCCGACCCAAGAAATTCCACTGACCTCGGAGCATCCACATGAGCTGATCATCATCGTTCTCGCCTGCACCCCGCCCCGTGCCAGTGAAGACTGACGCCCAGTAGTTGAAATCCGCCGCGCCGCCACCCTCGAGGTGGCCACGGGTGACGATCGAGCGCTCCATCATCTGCTGCTTGCCGGATGAGATCACGCGTTCGCGGTTGTATTGCACTTTCCACTGACCGACTTTCAGTTTCAGGTAGGGCAGTCGCTCGAGCATGAACCGGAAGTCCAGCAGGCTGCTGGCCGCCAGTTCGTACTCCATGTAGTACTTGAGCCAGGGTCGGAAGACGTTGCCGCCCACCTTAACCCTGGCCCTGTTGACCTTGAAGACGTGTTCGTCTTCCTCGCGGAAGTCATCGAAGGTTATCGGGTCGGGGTCTCCGGGGTAGGCGTAGCGAAACTGGAAGCGGAACTGCAGTTGCAACAGGTAGTCGCCGTCCGCGGTCCCCACCTCGAACCCCTTGTCGCCGTGGCCGACGCGAATCGTGGGCTCTTTCTCCGGGACGCTATCCTGCGTTTCCGTGCCTTCGCCGGGCTCCTGGGCGACGGCCGAAGCTACTTGAACCAGAGCGCTCAGCAGTATCGCGAGTAGCACTTGCTGAGCGCCCCCGAACGCGGTGCGCCGTCGCCAGCCGTCCATCACCCGCTCAAGTCCGAGAGATTTACCCCGCCGAAAAGGCCGAGGTTGACCTGACCGACGGCTTGCCCTGAGAGCAGCGGAACGAGTACCAATGCCACCAACAAGGTTCTCTTCATGGAGTACCAATGCCACCAACAAGGTTCTCTTCATGATCGTCGTCCTAGTTGAAGCCTCGCATGACGACATGCGTCGGGTTCGCTAACAGTATGAAAGCCTTCTCGGCCAGGTTCGTACCGTTCTTCTTCATCGCCAACGTGATTCGATGCACGACCTCACCTAAGACCGCTCCGGTGGTCGGCGTGATGATGAGGTCTTGAATGCTGGGCTGCTCGGCCACCGCCTCGAACAGGTACTCCCACTGGGCCGACAACAGTGCGCTGAAGAAGAAGGATTGCGCTGGCGTCGCGCCCTGGGATCTGACCGTGTTGTAGTAAACGTTTCCGCCGTAAGGGTGACCGACGTAGTTGTGGAACCAGTGGTCGCCGTCCATCTCCGGCGGCGAAGTCCAGGCACGCTCGAGGTTGCTAAGCCCATCCTGTACGAAATCGTCGTGCCAGCCCGTCCACTCTTTGGGTGCCAGCATCGTGACGGTCAGCAGAGATACCTCTATCGATGTGATGAACGTCCACCCGCGCCAGAACTGTTGTCCGAACTCGGAATGCACGAGCTCCGCCGGCTCCACCGAGTAGAGGGTCAACAGCGAATCGGGCACGTCCAGACCCGGGCTCCGGACCTCACGTGGAAAGAGGCTCTGCGGCTTGGCGGTGTACTGCGATGGCGACGTGGAGGTGAGCGCTTCTAATTGCGTCGGGCAGACCCAACAACGCTCCGACTTAGCTGTTACAGCGTTGAGCAGGCTAGCGGAGTCGGGCCCCAGAGAGAAGGCGAGGAGCGGTTGCCAGGCGAAGCCAGGGGGAGATTCCCGTAGCCCCAAACGCCACTCGGCCGAGTAGGTCGGTAACGTGCCTCTACCGGCATCCGATGCCAACCGCACCTGCCCCCAGCAAGGTGCAATGCCTCCACCCAACAACAGCAGGAGAGCTAGAGGAAAAGCTCTGCTCATTCGCTATCGATCTCCCGGACCTGGCTGGGGCCGTTGATAACGATAGCTGTTAGCTGCTCGTTATGCAGCACCCGATCACTTTCCGGCCGCGATTCGCTCATTAACCGCCGCCCCAACGGAACTGATAGACCAGGCTGACGGCATCGAAGTCCGCACCTCGTTCCACCCGGGCCCCGCTCGCCAGGGTCAGCCGCAATGTGTGCCGGCGGGCGATCGGTGCGGCGAAGGTCAGGCCGAAGCGAAAGGTCGAGATGCGCGTCTCCAACTCGACGCCTTCGACCCTCGTGCGACCGCCGTAGCCGTAGCCGCCGTCCAGCGCCAGCCAGAAGCCTTTGGGGAACGAACGAATGACGTGGAGCTTCCCGACCAGCAGCGGCTTCTGCTCCTTCTTGGAGCCGCCGAAGAAGTTGGAATTGTCCGTGAAGAACCAGCTGCCGGCGAAGGCCTCGAACGTCCAGAGACCGACGACCTGCGAGATCCCCAGCTGGGTGCGAAAGGTCCAGCGATTCGTGCCCAGGTTGATGAGTTTGGACGAATCGTATTGGCCGAGCGGCCCGATCACCTGCAGGCTGGCGCCGACGACCGTCTTCTGTACATAGCCAGCGAACTCCGAGGCGCGCAGAGCCGGTGCGCCGACGAGGTTCACCGACAGGCGGACGCGAGGGTCGCCGAACCCGGTCGCCGCGCGCGTCGTGTCGACCCCATCCAGCACGCCCTTCCAATCGCCGCCGGCGAAGGGGACCATGACGTCGACCTTGCTGGAGAGACCGAAGAAGTCGATGGCGCGTACGTACACACCGACGATCGTGTGCAACTTTGAGTCGAGGTCCTCGATGGGGACGGCGGGATCGAGCAGGATGTTTCCCTGCGAGTAGCCGTAAGCCAACGCGACGAAGTTCGTGCCCACAGGTACGTTGGTCAGCGCCCGTGGCTCGAGCTCCTGGCCTCGGCTCGAAGCGGGAAGCAGGACTAGAACTGCGAGCGCCCATCGCCAGAATCGAGACGGACGATGACGGCTCACGATTGAGCTCCCTTCGTCAGATGGGCCGCGTGTATGTCACGGCGGGACTACCCACCCACCGGGATCGCATACGAGACGTTCGCCCGGACCTTGTTCTCTGCGGCAGCGCCCGGCCAATCGTCGGTCGCAAACTCGGTCGCATACTCGAGATAGAAGTTCCAAGAGCCCTTCGGCTTGATTAGCACGTAGCCAACGCGGACGCCGATCGGAACCTTCCAGCCTTTGAACTCCCAGCTATACTGGGCTACTAGATCGTTGCTGGCCAAATACAAGCCTTTGCCGAGCTGAAAGTTGATGAACGGGTTGATCACCAGTGGATGGGCACCCGTCTCTATCGAGTCCGTGGGTGTCACGGTCGGCGGACCCTCCACCGGTTGCCCGATCTCCACCACATCCCGCTTACCCCATACCTGCTGCACGACCAGACCCACCATGAGCTTGTCATTCAGGAAGCGCTGAATGACAGCGCCCGCGATGCCGTACGACCACTCGGTGCTGCCGACCTTCGCGCTGCCGGGGATCACAACGTCGGGTCCGAGGCCCCCGCGTCCCGTCCCCCAGTCCCACGGCACGATGAGCGCGAACAGGTCGGTGGGGCTGAATCCCCACTCGCCGTCCTTGTTCTCCGTATAGCGAATCGTGAGCCTGGGGAGGATCTTGATCTTTCCCACCGGGATTGGCGCCACCATGCGGTACTGAAAGAAGCCCTTGTTACCTTCGGGGCGCACATCGCCGGTCTGCAGCGTGTCCGAACGGTAGGACAGCATCGCCTGGTAGGCGAACTGCAGCGACCACTGCGAGGCGGTGGCGTCGTTTACCGCCGACTCAGCACTCTGCTGGGCGGCGGCGTCACCTGTTATGAGCGCGAACGCCAGCACCGCGCAGGCACCCGCGAGTGTCTTCTTCATCTCCGATCGCTCCCTTCGCGTAATCGTTCGCCACAGATTGGCGATCGCCGGTCACCTCCGCGATCGCCAATCTGCGAGCTCTGGTCGAAACGGCCGCCCTACTTCGGCTGCCCTTGTTGTAGCTCCTCCAGGACGCGGTCCAGGGAGAAACTTCCCGGCTTCTGTCGCGGTGGGAACTCCTGGAACGTACGGAGGAAATTGCCCACGAAGGCCTGCGCCGGCACCAGGACGAACACGCGATCGATACCCCACTTGTCAAAGAGCATCGACTCATCCTGCGCCCGCTCGAACGGGTCCATGCGCAGATTCTGAATCAATGGCAGACGCAGCGGAACGAAGGGCTCCGCCCAGACTTCGACGCCGTGGGCGCGCTGGACGGTGAAGTTGATCTTCCAGTCGTTGTAGCGCAGCGCCGAGAGCGAGCCGTCGTCGGTGAAGTAAAACATCTCCCGGCGCGGGCTCTCGTCTACTTGTCCCGTGAAATAGGGCAGGAAGTTGTAGCCATCCAAGTGGACCTTGTAGGTCTTCCCGCCTACGTTCTTGCCCGCCAACAGCTCTTCTTTGATGTTCGGGTTGCCAACGGCCGCCAGCAGCGTTGGCATCCAATCCTGCTGCGAGATGATCTCGTTGGACACCTGGCCCGGCGCGATCCGGCCCGGCCAACGCGCCAACATCGGCACCCGGAAACCGCCCTCCCAGGTCGTGTTCTTCTCACCCTTGAAGATGGTGGTCCCGCCGTCGGGCCAGGACATGACCTCTGCGCCGTTGTCCGTGGAGTACATGACGATGGTGTTTTCGGTGATGCCCAGGTCGTCGAGCAAATCGAGCAGCTGGCCCACGTGGCCGTCGTGCTCCACCATGCCATCGGCGAACACACCCTGGCCTGTCACGCCCTCCGATTCCTCTTTCAGGTGCGTCCAGATATGCATTCGCGTCGTGTTGAACCAGACGAAGAAGGGCTGATCCTGGCTGTTCGCATCTCGAATGAAACGGACGGCCGCCTCCATGAACTCCCCGTCCACGGTCTCCATGCGCTTCCGGGTCAGCGGACCCGTGTCCTCAATCCGTCCGTCCGCGTAGCTGTGAATGACGCCACGTGGACCGAAGCGCTCCTTGAACGCCGGATCCTGAGGGTAGTCCGGATTCTCAGGCTCTTCTTCCGCGTTGAGGTGATACAGATTTCCGAAGAACTCGTCGAAGCCGTGGTTGCTCGGCAGATGCTCGTCTCGGTCGCCCAGGTGGTTCTTACCGAACTGGCCGGTCGCGTAGCCAATGCCCTTCAAGAGCGTGGCGATGGTCGGGTCCTGCGCGTTCATCCCTTCGGGCGCTCCCGGCAGGCCGACCTTGAGCAGGCCCGTGCGAAACGGGCTCTGGCCAGTGATGAAGGCGGCGCGTCCCGCCGTACAGCTATTCTCGCCGTAGGCGTCGGTGAAGCGCATGCCCTCGTCGGCGAGCCGATCGATGTTGGGTGTCCGATAACCCATCATTCCATCGTTGTAGGCACTGATATTGAACCAGCCGATGTCATCGCCCCAGATGACCAGGACGTTGGGCCGGTCCTGGGCAAGAGCTGGAGTGGCCATCGCGGCTGCGATGACGGCCGCCATCGCCAACTTCGTCACTTTGTGTCTCATTCTCGTCTCCTCGAATTGTTTAGGGGGCCGTCACTAGGCACCGTTCGTTATTCCAGCGATCATCACGCTCGCCGCGGTCAGTTGACGACTCCAAGACTTGGCAGAGTCACGGCGGCGCCGAAGAGGACCCAGGCGAAGACCGTTCCTATGGCGCGCAGCTTCGGCGATTTCGACAACGCCAATACGACGGC
>JBDHAI010000216.1:0-5144 GCA_039588155.1 Gemmatimonadota bacterium
GAGCCTACTTCTTCTGACGCCCCGGGATCGGAGTCGAGCCGGCCAGACCCGGGCACGGTCGTTTCGAGGTCTCGGGCGTGGCTACGGACCGAATTGTAAACGCCGCTCGCCCAGAACAGGACGTCAGATTCGCTTCCGTCCCCGACATCGGCGGAGAGCGTGCGGGCGATGTCCAGTAGATTTTCCGCCTCGTCCTCCAGCAGCTTGAAGCGTCGGGACCATCCCGGTAAGGAGGACGGGGGATCATCCAGCAGAGCCGACACGGCCGCTGCGGCTTCGACTAGCTGTTCCGCCGTGACGGTCTGCGTGCGCTGGGGATGCACGGTCTTCTCGATCGACTCGAGCACCAGGTCGAGCGCGTCGCGGATGCCCTCGAGCGTTTCCGGGACCAAGAACGGCCTGTGCATGAGCCCGCGACATCCCTGGGCCAGGGCGATCAGGTGCCCAGCCAGATTGCCGCTATCCACGGTGGACACGTACATGGGGTCGAGCGGTCGGAGGTCACGGGTGTCGTACCAGTTGAAGAAGTGGCCGCGAACGCGGGGCATCTCATCCATCGTCCCCAGCGTGGCCTCGAGCCGGTCGACCATCTCCAGAATGCCTATCCAGCCGAAGTCGTGGGCCACCATTGTGCTCAGCAGATAGAGGCCCAGGTTCGTCGGCGACGTGCGGTGAGCCTCGACGGGTTCGGGGTCCTCCTGGAAGTTGTCCGGCGGCAGAGCGTGCTCTTCGTCGTCCACGAACGTCTCGAAGAAGCGCCAGGTCCGGCGAGCGATCAGTCGCAAGGAGCGCATCTGCGTGGCCGAGAGGATCTGTGCCCTGGGGACCCTGGGAGGCAGGCTCATGCGCCAGGCCAGCACGGGCGACAGCAACCAGAGGAGCACGAAGGGCGCGGCCACGAGCCAGGCGCTCGGTTTGAGAACGACGGAGAGCGTGCCGGCGACGACGGCGAGGACGACACCCCAGCGAAGATGCCGGTAGAAGCTAATGAGCCTCAGGTCGACACCGTACCCCGCCTGCGCCGCCGCGACCCACTCCAGCAGGTTGCGGTGCGTCCGGTAGAGCCGCCACAACGTACGCACCACGGCGTCGGCCATAAGCCAGGCCTGATGGGCCAGCACGGTGATGGCCAGGAGCGTTTGCAACGAGGCCACCACGATGTCGTTGCGCACCGCGCGCAGGTGATTTCGCTTCGAGATCCCCCATCGCTGAGGGATGAGACCATCGAAGACGGGGATCAGGTTCGGCACCGCGATCGATCCAACGAACAGGCCGGTCCAGAGGAGTGGGTTGACCCCCGGCAGGACCCACGCGGCCACCGCAAGCAGATAGGCTGCGGGCGCAGCGAGACTGCGGCGGAGATTGTCCACCATCTTCCAGCGACCGTGCGCCGGGATACGAAGCTCGCGGCGCCGCGAGGCTTCGTCGCGTACATCGTCTAGAACCCAGGGCAGCAGCTGCCAGTCGCCGCGCACCCAGCGATGGTTACGGCGGGCGGCGACTTCGTAGTTGGACGGGAACTCCTCGAACAGGTCGACATCGGTCACCAAACCAGCGCGGGCGAACAGCCCCTCGAAGAGGTCGTGGCTGAGGAGGGCGTTCTCGGGGGTCTTGCCGGCGAGGGCGATCTCGAACGCGTCGACATCGTAGATGCCTTTCCCCGTATAGGATCCCTCCTCGAAGATGTCTTGATACACGTCGGACACGGCCGCGGCGTAGGGGTCCACCCCCCCGGGGCCCGAGATGATCCTTTGGTAGGGCGTGCTTCCAGGGCCGGTCGGCAAAGACGGTGTGATGCGGGGCTGCAGGATCGAATAACCCGCGACAACACGTCCCTTGCTCGGGTCGAAGCGCGGACGGTTCAGCGGGTGGGCCATGGCCCCGACCAGGCGATAGGCGGTTCCTTTGGGAAGCCGGGTGTCGGCGTCGAGAGTGATGACGAAGCGGACGCCCTTCGGAACCGCCGGCGGCGGGCCGCCGAGTGAAATGAAACTCGTGTCCGTAGCGCCTCGAAGCAGTCGGTTCAACTCGTGCAACTTCCCCCGCTTCCGTTCCCAGCCCATCCACTTGCCGTTCTTTCCCTCCTTCGCATTCCAGAGTCGACGTCGATGGAGCAGCAGAAAGCGGTCGCCACCACCGGGCGCGCTCCCGTACCGCTCGTTCAGGCGCTCGATGCCACTGGCCAACGCGGAAACGAGAACCTCGTCGTCCGGCATGGACTCGTGCGGCGCGTCGGCCCAATCGGTCAGCAGGGCGAAATGTAGATGGCCTTCGGGATTCGCCAGGTAGTGCACCTCGAGGCGTTCGAGTTGCTCGTTCATGTCGGCGTGGCTCGTGAGCAGCGTCGGCACGACGACCATGGTCTTGAGCTCCGGAGGCACGCCGTCGGCCAACTCGAGCTTGGGGAGCAACCTGGGTGGAACGAGAACCGGGACCAGGCGATTGACAGCAGCCACGGCCACCTCAGACGCCGGAACGAGGCCGAGCGCGCCCAGGAGGACGAGTATCAAGGGGCTGGCGCCGGCGCTCCAGGTGAGAAATAGAGGACCGGAGATCAGGAGGCTCGTCAGGGCGACGATCGTCCCCATGTAACCGGCGGTCGCGAGAGCGCGAACGACACGGCGAACCCGGATCCGCAACGGAACACGGAAGCCCAGGTGTCTTTCGAAACCTCTCTTCCCAAGGGAGATGAGGTAGTATCCCGGATCCTCTTCGGGGTGCTCGGGAATGCCGGTCAGTTTCGCTTCGCGCTGGGGCGCGCCGTTCTCTCCTGGGGAGCTTCCGTTCTCGAGGCGCGCTTGCCTAGCCAGGGCCACGGCGCCTCGCGCCACCTCCAACTCCGGTCGGCGCGACCCACGAGAGAGCAGCTCGATCTGGGTCCGGTATTCGTTCCGCGTCGCGAAATCCATGGCGGCGAAACCGGGAGCCGACCGCAGGATCTCGTCTACCGGACTGACACTCTCGAAGAAGTCCTGCCAGTCGATGGCGGACATCCAGCGCATGCTGGTGATGATGTTGCGGACAGTTACGTTCGCCTCTGCCTGCGCCTGGTGTTCCCGTGCGACGATCTCTGCGGCCGAGGTCCCCTGCTCGATGAGTTTCTTGTTGAGCCAGAGCAGAACCGGCATGACCGACGGGTCCTGGTCCCGGAGCCGCTGGACGAGCTCGACCGCGAAGGCGTCGGCCAAGGGCGCGTCGCCCAGACGGCTGAGAACATCATCCACGTCTTCCGTCGTCCGGTCGCTCAGGCCCAGCAGACTATCTGCCAGCTCGTCGGCGCTGGCTCGCGCCTGGCGTGCGCGGATGATCTGCTCCGCCAAGCGGCGCAGGTTCTCCACGAGAGCCACGCGCAAGTGAATCGCTACAGCCCACACCTCCCCGATCGTAAGCGTTTGCACGCGCTGGTAAGCCCCGACGAATCGCTGAAGCGTCTCCAGCTCGAAACGGCTATCGGTGTGAGCCACGTAGGCCCAAGCCAGCCCATAGACGCGTGGGTACCCTTTGAGGTGACCTACGGCGATCTTCGGCAGCATCCGGTAGTAGCGGCGAGGGAGATGGTCGCGGATCTCCCGCAGCTGCGCGTCCACGATGTGGAAATTGTCGAGCAGCCACTCCTCGGCCGGTGTGATCTCGCTCTTCTCCCGGACCGCATCGACGATGTTCCGGTACGCGGCCACTAGCACGCGGCCGTTCTCGCGGACCCTTGGGAGGAGGTCCTTGCCCCGGCTGGGTTTCTCTACGGTGACCTGTGCCGCGGCCAAGCTTTCGGCGTGCTGCTCCAGGCGCTCGATGCCGAAGATCTCGGCGCGGATCGGCTGTTCAGTCTTAAGAGGAGCGGTGATCTTGTCTTCGATTGTGCTCACGAGCTCATCCGAGTTCATCCTGTGCCGCGACTCCTGTGTTGGCGCGAGAGGTCACAGCGGTCCTGTCCTAGTTGGGTTCTGCACGCCACTGACAAACTAAAAGTTCGTGGATGATATCGTTCAATCCGCAAGGATCCACGGAGGCCAAGGCCAAGCTAGCGTCGTATGACGCCAGGTACTATAGCGGCGAGATGTCTATGATCAACCGCGGAGAAGGGCAAACTCGAACCGGGGACCTCTGGCTCCCAAAGCCGATACCTTGGCGCTAGCCAGCTCTAAGATGCGCTGGCAACAATCGTTGACACTGAGTAGCAGCGCTACCGCTCCACCCTAAGGATCTCCTCAGGACTGAGTTCCTGGATCTCATCGATGTCCATCCAAGATTCGGCCTCAGATTCGTGGAGGTTCCACCACTCCTCTGCCGCCTGCATGCTCCACTCGCAGTCGGTCGCGCAGTCGCCGAGCAACGCCTCGAGCTCCGCGGCGCTCTGCGGCCGGGCGGCAGGATCCTTCTCGAGACAAGCGAGGATGGTTCGCTCGAGCTCGTTGGGGATCACGAGCTCGGTTCTCTGAGAGGGCGGATCCGGCTGTTCCTGAACGTGTGCTACAACCGTGGCGAGCGCGTTGTCGTGTTCGAACACGCGCTGGCCCGTGATTAGCCAGTACCCCACGCAACCGAGACAGTAGATGTCGGCGCGTCCGTCGACCTCGGTTTGCCCCAACGCCATTTCGGGTGCCATGAAGGCCGGAGTGCCGGTCGCCACACCCTCCGCGGTGAGCTCGGTCCCCCCTGTCTGCCGGTCGTCCTGCGATTTCACGAGCCCGAAGTCGAGGACCTTGACGAAGTCGTAGTCGAAGCTGGGGCCGATGCGACACACGTGTATGTTGGCCGGCTTGATGTATAGGCCCGAAGCGCTTGACGAGCGACTCGAGGCTCAGCCCACGAAGAAGCTCCATCACGTAATAGAACGCGCCAGCCTCTGTGACTCCGTAGTCGTAGACGTCGATGGTGTGATATGACTTCAGCGCCGCCGTCGCCTGCGCTTCGCGCTCAAAGCGGCGTATTGCCGTCTTGCGGCTGTTCTCGTCGGCGCCGAGCATCTCGGGCCTGATCAACTTCACCGCGGCGGGCCGGGCCAGCATCTTGTGCTTCGCCACCCAGACCTCACCCATGCCGCCCTCGCCGAGCAACTTCACCAGCTTGTAGCTGCCCACGTCCCGCGCCTTCTTCAACTGCTTGGCGAGACTGTTGATGTTGAGAGAGATCACAAACGACACGCC
>JBDHAI010000217.1:0-4712 GCA_039588155.1 Gemmatimonadota bacterium
TACGAGTGTCCCTGGTTGTACGACGCATGACACGGTGCCAATCGTCGGCGGCCAACGGACTACAGATCGAGCCCGGGTAACCTGCCGGAAAAAAGATGGTTGGGGCTAATCGCACGAGGACTGGCAGGCTTACCCGGGCTCTTTTTGTGCCCTTCCAGGCCCTGGCATCCTGCGGCCGCCAGCGCGGCGTCACGACGTTGCTCTCCCATTTGTCAGCAGTCGCTAGAACAAGCGTTTCCCGAATGCCTTGACGGTGAGCACGGGACAAGGTGCTTGGCGGACGACCTGTTCGGTCACACTGCCGAGCAGGATGTGTTTGACGCCGGTGAGGCCATGGCTGGCGATGACGATGATGTCGGCGGCGTGTTCCGCGGCAAACGCGGCGATGGTGGGGGCGGCCTTGCCGGCGCGCACGTGGACCTCGGCTCGGGTCTCGGTACCGGTGACGTTTTCGAGCAGTCCCTTCATCCGTGCTGTTGACTGATCGCGCAGCTCTTCGGTAATGGATCCACTTGAGGGCATGATCGGCGGGTAGAAGTCGGGGTAGATCAGTTCGTCGACGACGTGGAGCAGGTGCATTTCGGCGTCGTAGAGTGCCGAGAGCTGCTTGGCGTAGGAGAGGGCCAGCTCGGCGTGCTCAGAGAAATCGAGCGGGACGACGATGTGCTTGGCTTGCCCATCCGATAGCCCGTTGCCCCGCTCCGGCACGGTGAGCACGGGGCAGGGAGCCAGTCGTACCACCTCCTCCGCCACGCTCCCCAGCAGTAGCCGTCGCAGACCCCGTCGGCCGTGGGTGCCCATGACGACGAGGTCGATGTCCTGCTCGACGGCGTAGTCGAGGATCGCGCCGGCCGCGGAGATGCTTCGAACTTGGGCCCGCTTGATGTCGCAGGCGGCCGGTCCGTGCTGCTCGACCGCGGTCTTCATCTGTGCTTCGGCGTGTTGCTCGAGGACCTGGTAGAGCTCCTCCATGTTGGGAAGGCGGTGCGCCGCGTTGCCCGGATCTCCCTCGTGCAGCACCAGGGCGTGCAGCAAGTGAAGGTCGGCTCGGTAGTGCTCGGCCAGGTGAAGGGTGTGAGGCAGCGCGTGACCGGCGCATTTCGAGAAGTCCGTGGGATACAGGATGCGGTCGATCCGGAGCATAGAGCATCCTCCTCGTGCAGCCCGCTCTTGGCGGTTCGGGTCGTCGGGCGGTCACGAAGCAATAGTAATGGGGCGGCGAGTGTGGTGGCCAGAGCTTGGCGTGACACGCACTCGCGTCTGCCTTGACGATCACGCCGGTAGCGCGATCTTCATGCACCAATGATTGATATCGCACCCATGACGGCCGAGCACTGGAACGATGTCCGCCGCATCCACCTCGAGGGGATCGCGACGGGGGAGGCGACCTTCGAGACGGATTCGGCGCCCGACTGGGACGCCTGGTCCAGCGAACACCTCGAGTATGGGAGGATGGTGGCGATGATCGATGGTCGCGTCGCGGGCTGGGCCGCACTATCGCCGGTTTCGGATCGTTGTGTGTATGGCGGCGTGGCCGAGGTCAGCATCTACATCGGCGAAGACGCCCGCGGTCGGGGCGTGGGTTCGACGCTCATGGCCGCATTGATCGCGGCGTCTGAGGACCACGGAATCTGGACGCTGCAAGCGGGAGTGTTTCCGGAGAACGTACACAGCATAGCCCTCCACGAAAAGCACGGGTTCCGGGTCGTAGGACGCCGTGAGCATCTGGGCAAACTGAAGGGCCGCTGGAAAGACGTGATTCTACTGGAACGCCGGAGCGCTTGTGTCGGCGTCGACTAGACCGGGGGGTTCGACGAGGTGACGCGCAATGGAAAGAAAATGGCGCGTCCGCTGCTGGCCGGCCTGGTTCTCGCCGCCGTACTGCACGTGGGCTTCCGGCGCCTGGGCCCGGTTCCGCCGCTGGGGCCGTTCCTCGATCCCTGGAACGGCGCCTGGGCCCTGGCCGCGGCCGCGCGATGGCCGGACGCCGATTCGCTGCAGATCTCCGGTCTCGCTGCCCCGGTGCGCGTAGTCTACGACGATCGCGGTGTCCCTCATATCTTCGCCACCAGCTCCGAGGACGCCGCCAGGGCTCTGGGCTACGTCGTGGCTCGCGACCGGCTCTTCCAGCTGGAGACGCGCTGGCGCTCGGCGGCGGGCCGTATGTCCGAGCTCGTCGGCGAGGCGGCACTCGAATTCGATCGCTCGATGAGGCGGATCGATCTCGCCCGCAGTGCGGAGCGGGACTACGCGGAGATGGATCCGGCGACGGCTGTCGTGCGCGAGACGGTCGCGTATGCCGAGGGTGTCAACGCCTGGATCGATCAGCTCGGCCGCCGCGACCTGCCGCTCGAATATCGACTACTGGGAGCGGAGCCCGCGCGGTGGCAGCCGGTGCACTCGTTCTACCTGCTCAAGCTGATGGGCTGGAACCTCACGTTCTTTACCAGCGATCTCCAGCGCCTGCGGCTGGCGGCTGTCGTCGGCAGACAGGCCGCGGACGCCCTGCGGCCGGCGCGCAGTCCGATTCAGCAGCCCATTCAGCCTAACGGCCAGACGGCACCTCGGTACGACTTCGCTCCACTCCCTCCCCCAGGCGAACCCGATTTGGCGGCGGCGAAGTTGGCGCGCGTGCTCGAACTCGCCCTCGGCGCCTCCGCCGCCGCCGGCGTGCCGGACCGGGAGCAGGCGGTGTTGGCCAGCAACAACTGGGCGGTATCTCCAGAGCGCACGGCCGACGGCTACGCGCTCTTGTCTGGCGATCCGCACCTCGAGCTCACCTTACCGGCCATCTGGTACGAGGTACATCTCGTCGTGCCGGGCGAGCTCGACGTATACGGAGTCACGATCCCGAGCGTCCCCTACGTCGCCATTGGTTTTAATCGAGATGTCGCCTGGAGCTTCACGAACACGGGTGCCGACGTGATCGATTTCTACGAGGAGGAGCTGGACGACGCCGAGCGGCCCACGCGTTACCGTGTCGATGGAGAGTGGCAACCGCTGACGGCCAGCGTTGAAGAGTTCCGTGGACGCGGCGGCAAGCTGTTGAGCGCCGACACGCTCTACTTCACGCACCGTGGCCCGCTGATCTCAGAGCAGGGCCACTTTCTCTCCATGCGCTGGACCGTGCTGGAAGGGTCGCCGGAGAACGCGGCGCTGCGGGGAACGAACCGAGCATCGAGTGTCGAGACGGCACTCGCGGCCATGGAGACCTTCGCGGCGCCGGCCCAGAACATGATCGTCGCCGACCGCTCCGGGACGATCGCCATCCGCTCAACGGGGCACTTTCCAATTCACCCCGCCGGCGGCGGTGTGGAGATCCTCGACGGAAGCGAGACCGCGAATGATTGGATGGGTTATTGGCCGATCGATCGCTATCCATTCGCCATCCGGCCTCAGCAAGGCTATCTAGCCTCCGCCAACCAGCAGCCGCTCGACCCCATCGTCGATGACACTTATCTCGGGGCGGACTGGCCGTCGCCTTGGCGCGCGATCCGCATCAACCGGCTGCTGGGCTCCGATTCGGCGGTGACGGTAGAAGCTATGCGGCGCTACCAGACGGACCCGGGCAACGCCCGTGCCGATTTCTTCCTGCCGTTCTTCATCGATGCGGCGAAACGCGCGGCCGATCCGGGTGATGAGATCGGCGGCCGTGCGCGTGAGGCGGCTCGGCTGCTGGGTGAGTGGGATCGTCGTTATACCAAAGAGAACGAAAGGGCGGCTTTGTTCGAATACGCCATGTCGGAGCTGACACGGCGAGCCTGGGACGAGCTGCTGTTGCCCTCTGAGAGCGGCCGGCCACAACGACGGGTCTTCACTCCCTCCTCGACGATCCTGGCGAGCCTGCTCACGCAACCGCAGAGCGACTGGTGGGACGACCGCCGCACATCTGATACGGTGGAGAACCGGGACGCGATTCTGGTGTCCAGTCTTTCCAGTGCTCTGGAAAGACTCGAGGACGAACGCGGCGCTCCGGAAGACGGCGGATGGCGCTGGGACCGGGTGCGGCACGCCAACATTTACCATGTCCTGGGGATCCCCGCGTTGTCGGAGCTCGAGCTGCCCGTGCAGGGCGGCAGCGGCAACCTCAACCCCTCGTCCGGCGGCGGCAGGCACGGCGCCAGCTGGCGCATGGTCGTGCGTCTGGGTCCCGAGATCGAGGCCTGGTCTATCTATCCCGGCGGCCAATCGGGCAACCCCGCGAGTCGTTACTATGCGGACCGAATCGACACCTGGGTCGAAGGTCGCCTCGACCCGTTGCTCATTCCGCGCGTACCGGTCGAGCTCGCGCCCGACCGAGTCACGTCCCGACTCCAGCTTTACCCGAGGCGCTAACCGTGCAGAAACTCGTCGGCTGGATCGGCCTGGTGGTGATCGTCGCGGCGGCCTCCGCTCTCATCAGCTGGTGGACGGTTCCGGTCGTGGCGGCGGTGTGGGGCCTGCTCGCCTCTGCTGACCGGGGTGTGTGGTGGAAGGCGGGGGTGGCCGGGGCGGCGGCCTGGGCCCTGCTGCTGGCCATCTCCGCATCACAGGCGTCCTTAAACGCGCTCGCCACCAGGATCGGCGGAATATTCGGCCTGACGGGGTTCATGATGATGGCGCTAACCGTCACCTTCGCCGCGGTCCTTGCCGGAAGCGCGGCCGAGTTCGCCGCGTCCTTGGCCTCTACGATAAAGAACGCCGATGGGCCTAGTTAGCGTCGCTGTTCGTGC
>JBDHAI010000218.1:0-10265 GCA_039588155.1 Gemmatimonadota bacterium
GCTGATCAAGTCGGAGATGCCGCGGGTGGCCTGGAGCAGAACCTCGTCTGCCTTTTTCAACGCGTCGCGGAACGTGGTACCCTTCCCGACCACGGACAGCAGTCGTTGGTTCGGTACGACGATGACCGTGTCCACGGCTCTGCGGAGCTCGTTCAGGCCGATCTCGGCCTGGTGCATGCGCTTCTTGCCCTCGAAGTCGAAGGGCTTGGTAACGATCGCGATGCTCAGCGCACCGAGCTCGCGGGCCAGCTGACCGACAACCGGCGCCGCGCCGGTACCCGTACCGCCGCCCAACCCAGCGGTGACAAAGACAAGGTCGGCCCCACGAAGCACTTCCACAACCTCGTCCTTGTTCTCCTCGATTGCCTGCCGTCCGATCTCCGGTCGAGCCCCGGCACCCAGGCCTCGGGTCAACTTCTGCCCAATTTGGATTCTCACGGGCGCCCGGCAGTTACCCAGCACCTGGGCGTCGGTATTGATCGCCATGAAATCGACGCCGGGTAAGTCTTCCTCGATCATGCGGTTGACGGCGTTGTTTCCGCCGCCACCCACGCCAATCACGCGCATCAGCGCGCTACTCTCGCGCGTCTCTGCCAGTTCGAACCGAATCATCTTCGTCCCCTCCCGTTGTTGATCTTACTGCCCTGGTGAAAACAATGTCGAGCACCACACATCGAACGTTAGATACTGGGATCCATCGCCCGGCTCGCTGCTGGTGGCTCGTCCTTCACTTCTCACTAAAAGAACTCCCGCAGCCAGCCTCCCACCTTGGCCAAAGCGCGCATGGCCGGACGCCGACCATTACCCAAACCTTCACGAATGCGCTCTACGCCGAATAGCATCAGGCCAGTCGCTGTCGCGAACTTCGGCCGGCGCACGGAATCGGCCAGGCCGCTGAGTCCGTCACCCGGCGTACCGCAGCGGACCGGCATGGTGAAAATCGAGCTGGCTACGTCCAGTGTTCCTTCCAGACTGGCGCCTCCCCCGGTGAGAATCACACCACCGCCCAAGCGGGCCAGGTGCGGGACCCGGGATCTCTATCGTCTGAGCCGGGTCGACCAGGCGCGTGGAAGCGACGCCGTGCCGCTCTTTCACGCGCTCGGCTTCCGCGAACGGTATGCCGAGACCCTTCACGAGATCGTTGGTGAAATTCACACCACCACAGGGCACCACTCCGACATGTCGGATCTTGCCTTCGTGGAAGATCGCGACTTCGGTCGTGCGACCCCCGATAGACACGATAGCGCTCCCGACCTCCCGCTCCTCCGCCGTCAGGACGCTGAAGGCGGCGGCGAGGGGATTGAGCGCGAGCTGCGCGACCTCGTAGCCGGCCCGGGTGACCGCCTTCCGCAGATTTCGAGCTGCCGCGCCGGCCGCCAGCACGATGAACACCTCCGCCTCCAGCCTCGTGCCGAGCATGCCAACGGGGCGCTGGATGCCGCCGCGATGGTCCACCGAGTAGTCCTGCGGGATGACGTGGAGCAGTTCCCTGTCAGGCGGCACGACCACCGCCCGTGCCACTTCGTGCACTCGATCGACGTCGCGATCATCGATCTCGTCTTCACCGATCGCGACCACCCCGTTGGATGTACTCGTGTTCACGTACTCGGCCGAGATTCCGACATAAAGACCCCGCGGTTGCACGCCGGCCATCAGCTCTGCCTGCTTGAGTGCCTGACGAATCTCCTCTGTGGTTTCCTCGAGGTTGCTCACTGCATCGCGTCGGATTCCGTTGGGTTTGACCTGTCCAACGCCGAGGATCTTGACCTGAGGAAAGCCATCGCCGTTTGTGACTAGCTCGCCCAGCACGGCACACGTTTTCGTCGAGCCGATATCGAGCGCCCCGATGAGATACGATGTCGAGATCATACCTTCTCTCTCCGTACTACAATTTGATCCGCATAACGCGCCTCGATGAACGCCGCGTCGATACGGCGATTCCGTAGATCCGCTAGCGTCGCGCGGATGCGCCGTACCACGAGCTCGTCCACTTCTAAAGGCAGCGCGAGACGCTGCGCGGGTTGTGACATGACCAGGTTCGTCATCAGCCCTCGGTCGGCCGCCAGCTCGAAATCCGACACGAGCGCCGACAAACCCGGATCGAGGGCGTGGAGTCCGGCGAAGGCCGTCAGAGCCTGCAACGCTGGCCCATCCTTCAATCTCGTCGAGTCCTCGCTGACCTCCGCCGGCATGGTCAGCAGCGGTAGGTCAACCGACCCCTTGGTCGGGTCGATGGGCAGCAGACTGCCGTCGCTACGGACAGCCTGCAGCTGTGGAATTCCCACCATCGCCAGCGGCTCGACTTCGCGAACGACTATGCGCAGCCCCTGCAGGCCCCAACGCCGGATCCGGACCTCATCGACCAGCGGGTGTCTGAGCAGACGGCGCTCGGTATCCGTATAGTCGTCCCACACTGAGCGGTCGCCGCCGATCGCCGCGAGAGCCAACAAGCTGTCGGGCGCCGCCCAGTGAGCGCCGACGACTTCGACGCGGCGCACGTTGAAGTACTCGATCCGGACGAGTAGCACTCGACCCCATGCGGCAACGGCGAGGCCGCCAACCACGACAAGGAGACCCAAGAGGAAAGCAACTCGCGGCAGCGCGCTATGACCCTTCATGCCGCGGCCCCCAGTTCGTGCAGAATTTCGACGGGGAATCCCCAGAACTGGATTTCCGGCTCCAGTACCACTCCGGTCTCCTCACGCACACGTCGACGCGTCTCGATCAGCAGATCGATGACGTCCTGCGCCCGGGCATCACCCAGGTTGACGATGAAGTTCGCATGTTTCTCCGATATCTGAGCCCTACCCTTTCGAGCGCCGCGCATGCCGACCCGATCCACCAGCTGCCAGGCCGCAGGTGCCGGTGGCTCCGGGTTCTTCCAGGTCGAGCCGCAGGTCGGCTCGTCGTAGACCTGTGCCGCGAGCTTGGCCTCGCGCCGGCGGCTGTGCTCCTCATCGATCCGCTTCGCATCGCCCGGCGGCGCGCTGATCTCCGCACGGAGAAAGATCGCCGCGGCATCGAGACCGATGCCGCGATAACGCGGGCGCACATCGACCCTCTCAACTCGGCGAATCGTGCCGTCCGGCCACATAGCATCCGCCCAGCGAACCCGATCCCAGACGCCCTCTTCGGCCGTGCCGGCGTTCATGCGTAGCGCACCACCCATCGTTCCAGGCACGGCTTCGAGGATCCAGAGACCGGCGCGCGCGGCGCGACGGGCTGCCTGCACCACGGCCGAAATCGGTGCGGCAGCTCCGAAGCGGATCGTTTCCTCGAGCACCTCGAATTCTCTGAACTCGCCCTCCAGCATCAGCACGGGCCGTCCTGGCCCTTCATCAGAGATCAACAGGTTGGCTCCCAAGCCGAGCACCAGCACATCTTCATGATCGATCTCGTCCAGCAGCGCCCGGAGCTCGTCCTCCGTAGACGCCGTCGCGAATGCCGGGGCGGGTCCGCCGATCTTCCAGCGCGTCAGTCCGGCCAGCGGCACATCAAGCGTCCACATCGCTTCGCCTCAACTCCGCCACCAGATCGTGGGCGACGCTGAATACGTCGCCGGCCCCGAGGGTCAAGAGCACGTCACCCGCCCGCAGCTCCTTTCTCACTTGTTCCGCGAGGGCCTCCAGGTCCGGCGCCAGGTGAACGCTCCCGGCGGCCAGTTCATCCGCGGCCGCGGCGGCCACGAGCTCCGCGGTCACCCCGGGGATCGGCTTCTCGCGTGCGGGGTAGATGGCCGTCACGAAGACCACGTCGGCTCCGACCAGCGCGCGGCCGAACTCCTCTGCAAATGCCTGGGTGCGGCTATAGAGGTGCGGCTGGAACGCGACGAGAAGGCGCCGATCCCCGAACACCTGACGCGCCGTTTCCAGCGTCGCCCTCACCTCCGTCGGGTGATGAGCGTAGTCATCGACGACCGCGATGCCCTGGGCTTCGCCGAGAACCTGGAAACGCCGCTCCACGCCCCTGAAGCTCGCCAGGGCCGGCGCCACCAGGCCCGGTTCGAGCCCGAGGGCCAGCACCACACCGATCACCGCCAGGGCGTTCCTCACGTTGTGCTGCCCGGGGAGTGCGAGCTCGAACTCCCCCAACGCGCGGTCACGCCAGCTCGCCGAAAACCTCGTACGATCCGGCTCGTACTCCACCGAGGCCGCGCGCAGCTCCGCCTGCTCGCCCGTACCGTAGCCCAGGCCCCGAGCACCGACGCGCTCCAGCCTCTTGTGCGCGCCCGCATCATCGGCGCAAGCCACCACCTTCCCTGTCTCGGGCACCCGGTCCACGAACTCGTCGAAGGCCGCCTCCAGCTCGTCGAACGACTTGTAGATATCGAGATGCTCGGCCTCGACGGAGGTGACGACCGCCAGCTTCGGCCACAGCTCCAGGAACGAACGATCGTACTCGTCCGCCTCGACGACGTAGATGTCGCTCTTGCCGATCCTCGCGTTGCCGCCCCACGCCGCGATTCGACCGCCGACCAGCGCCGTCGGGTCGAGGCCCGCCGTCTCCAGCGCCATGGCGGTTAGCGCCGTCGTCGTCGTCTTGCCATGCGTGCCGGCCACCGCGACCAGCGAACCGGCGTTCACTAGTTCGGCTAGCGCCTGGCTACGTTTGACCACCGGAAGGTCTCGCGACCGCGCGGCCTGCAGCTCCGGGTGATCCAACGGGACAGCGGAGGTGTGCACGACCGCGTCGCAACCGTCCACGTGCTCCGTGCTGTGTCCCAGCCATACGTTCATCCCCAGGCTTTCCAGTTCATTCGTCGTCGCATTCGACTCCTGATCGCAGCCGCTAACCCTGGCGCCGCGCGCCTGCAGCAGGAGGGCCAGCCCGGCCATCCCCGCCCCGCCTATCCCCATCAAGTGGATCGTGGCACCTCGCGCCGCCAGTTCCGCCATACGCGACCTTCTATTCACCGACCCTCCAACAGGCGCCAGAGGTCGGCAGCGATCTCGTCGGCGGCACTCGGGTTGCCGCGGGCGAGCGACGCCTGACCCATCGCCTCTAGCTCCCAAGGCGTGTTGAGCAGCTCGACGATCGCGTGCCAAAGCCGTTCCGGCGCTTCTCTCGCTGTGGCTTCCTCCAGCACGACCGCGGCGCCGGCCGCTTCGAGCGCTTGCGCATTTCGGAGCTGGTGATCCGCCGTCGCGTGCGGCAGGGGCACCAGGACCGAGGGGATACCCCAGGCGCAAAACTCAGCCAACGTCAGCGCTCCGGCCCGCGACACCGCCAGCGTCGTAACGGCCAGCGCCTTGTCCATCTCCGAGACATAGGGCACGGTGCGCACCCGTATCTGATCGTCGGTCAGTCCGACCCGTCGCGAGACGTCCGCGTGATGGCTCGGACCCGTCGACCAGAGCAGCTGTACGTCCGGGGGTAGCGCTGGAAGCTCTCCTGCCGCGACGCGTTCGATTGCGGCGATCAGCGCTTCGTTCAGCGGCAGTGCACCCTGGCTTCCTCCGACGACGAGCACCACCCGACCCGGCGCGAGTCCGAGCTCGCTGCGCACGGAATCGGGATCCGGCGGAAACCCAGGCCAGCTGATCGGATTCCCGTGTACCCGCACGAGGGTGTCGGGCCCTGGCCACAAGTTCTTCATCGCCTCCTCGTAACCCAGGTGGAGCTGAGACGCCAGTTTCGCCATGGCCGACTGCGGCGGAGCGGCTCGAGAGGCAGCAAGCGATGCGCCACGCCCCGCTCAGGAAGTACCCGAGCCTCGATCCCTCTCCGTGCGCCGACCAGCAAGATCTCGATCTCATCCGTCGCCGACCTCCGCAGTGCCTCGGCCAGGTTGAGTGCCGGGTAAAGGTGCCCACCCGTTCCACCACCGGCGATAATCGCCCGGTATCCCACGTTATCAAGCTCGCCAGCTGCCGATGTTCAGCAGGATCCCCACCGCCGCCAACGAGATCACCAGGCTCGATCCACCGTAACTGATGAACGGCAAGGTGATCCCTGTCGTCGGGAGAAGGCCCACGCTCACTCCCATGTGGATCAAAGCGCTCACCACGATCAGTGACGTCAGCCCGACGGCCAGCAAGAAGCCGAACGCGTCCGGCGCACGGCGCGCGATTCTGAGGCCCAGGTATCCGATGAGGCCGACCAGACTCACCAGCGCCGCCACCCCGATCCAGCCCCACTCCTCCGCGATAATCGAGAAAGCGAAATCGTTGTGCGGCTCGGGCAGGAAGTAGTATTTCTGAGCGCTTTCCCCGTAGCCCACGCCGAATAGCCCACCGGAACCGACGGCGATGAGCGACTGCTTGAGTTGATAGCCGGCTCCCTCTGGATCCGTCCCCGCGTTCCAGAAGGTCACCAGTCGCGCCATTCGATAGCTCGCGATACGAATCCACTCCCAAAGCACTGGAACCGCCAGAACGCCGAACATGATGAAGTGGCCGATTCGTGCGCCGGCAGCGAAGAGAACGATCGCGCAAATGAGGCCGATCAACGCCGCAGTGGAAAGGTCTGGCTGCAGCATGATCAAGAAAGCGACCGCAGCGTAAATGACTCCAAAGGCGGCCAGGCCCATGCGGAGATTTCTCACCTGCTCGCCTTTCTTGGCCGCTAGCGCCGCGACCCAGATGACCATCGCCAGCTTCGCGAACTCGGACGGCTGCATCCTGACGCCGAACTCGAGCCAGCGCCGAGCGCCGTTGCGCGTCGGAGCCACGGCTTCGGTGCCCGGCAGCACCAGGACGAGTAGCGCCAGCAAGGTGGCTGCCAGCAGCGGCCAGGAGAGTTTCGCGTAGAGGCGATAGTCGACTCGGGCAAGCACATAGAGCGTCAGTAGACCCACGAGAGCCCGGCTCGCCTGTTGACGCAGATAGAAGTGATCGGGCAGCCCCTGCTTCTGCGCCAAGAACGAGCTCGCGCTGTACACCGTGAGCAGGCCGACCAACACCATGAAGACGGCGATACCGAGCAGGAAGCCGGCGTCGCGCCGTGCGCTTCCCGCCGCCGGCACGTAGGCATCGACTGTCACCGCGGCCGCCAGGTCCCTCACTCCGTTTCTCCCATCACGAGCGCGTTGAATCGCTCCCCTCGCTCTTCGTAATTGCGAAACATGTCGAAGCTGGCGCACGCGGGCGCCAAGAGAACCGCGTCACCCGGCCGTGCCAAGCTTCGGGCGCGCTCCACAACATCCGCGAAAGGTCCGTCCTCCCGAATGAAGCGTGTCTCGTGTTTCAGTTCGCTCTCGATCTGGGACGCCGCCTCGCCGTACGCTACGACCGCCCGAACTCGCCCCGGCAGCTCCGGCGCGAGTGGTCGGAACGACTCGCCCTTCGCTCGCCCGCCGAGCAACAACACGACCGGGCGCTCCATAGCCTGCAGCGCCACCCGTGTGGATGCCACGTTCGTCGCCTTCGAGTCGTTGATCCAGAGCACGCCCTCCCTCTCCACGATTGGTTGCAGTCGGTAACGCAGCGGCGAAAAGTCGCGCAGCCCTTTTCGTACCGCTTCCAGCGGTACCGCGGCGTACGTCGCTGCCAGACTGGTCGCAAGCGCGTTAGCTACGTTGTGTAGACCGAGCAACTTGAGTTGATCTCGAGCGATCAGCTCGACTTCCTCGCCCTCGGCAAATGCCGTCAGCATTCCGTTGGGCGCCAGATAAGCGCCTTCCTCGCCTGGCTGCAACGAAGTGGCGACGCGGAAATAGCGCGCCACACCGGGCGGACCTGCGGCCAAGTCTCGTAGCTCGACATCCTCACCGTTCAGTATCCAGCGGCTCTGCGAGTCGGCATTGTCAAATAGTCTAGCTTTATCGGCGTAGTAGCCCTCGACGCTTTCGTGCCAGTCGAGGTGGTCGGGGCACAGATTGAGGAACACCCCGATCGCAGGCTTGAAGCGGTCGACATAGTGCAGCTGAAACGAGCTTACCTCTACCACAATCCAGTCGTACTCCACTTTCATCTCCACGGCCAACTCGGATAGCGCACGACCGATGTTGCCACCCACACCAACGCTGGCGCCGGCGCCCTCAAGAACGGCTCCGATCCAAGCCGTCGTCGTCGTCTTTCCGTTCGTCCCCGTCACGGCGATCACCGGCGCATCGATAAAGCGGAACCCGAGCTCCAACTCCGACATCACCGGCAGCGACCGCACCTTGGGCACTTGAAAGACCTCGGCGCCGGGAGGGATGCCCGGACTCGCCACCAACAGGTCGCAGCCACTCAGCTTGGTCGGGTCATGCCGGCCCAGATCGACCTCGACTCCCGACCGGCGCAGCGCTTCGCCCTCCGCACGTAGCTCCTCCGTGTCCGCCAGATCGCTGGCGTAAACCGAAGCTCCTACACGGGCCAGTAGCCGGGCTGCCGCTCGTCCGCTGCGGCCCAATCCCAGTACGCCCACTCGGCGATCCGACCACGACTCTGACTTATTCACCGCACCTTTAGCGTGCTCAGCGCGATCAACGCGCAAAGCACACCCACGATCCAGAAGCGAACCACCACTTTCGTCTCGGGCCAGCCTGACTGCTCGAAGTGGTGATGAAGCGGCGCCATACGGAACACGCGACGCCCGGATCCGAATCGCTTCCGCGTATACTTGAACCAACTCGTCTGCAGAATGACCGACACGGCTTCCGCAACGAATAGCAACAGAAACTCACCCTTGATCAGAACAGCCACGGCGGCCAGGGCACCGCCCAACGCCAGCGAGCCGGTGTCGCCCATAAAAACCTCGGCGGGATGGCTGTTGAACCAGAGAAACCCCAGTGCCCCGCCGGCCAAGGCGGCACAGAACACCGCCAACTCGCCGACGCCGGGCAGGTAGAAGAGACCGAGATAGAATGACGCGTCGACGCGTCCGATCAGATAAGCGAAAAGACCGAACGTCGCTCCCGCGATGGCGGCGAGGCCCGCAGCCAGGCCGTCGAGCCCGTCCGTAAGGTTGACGGCGTTGGCGCTGCCACTCACGACGAGCGCGACGAATGGAATAAAGAACGGTGCCCATACCACGAGCCTGAGGTCCTTAAAGAAAGGCAGGCTGGTGTGGTTCGCGGGATAATCGCTGAGAGGGTACTTCCACAGCAGAATACCGAGGAGTAGGCCCAAGGCGAATTGACCCACAAGCTTGTAGCGCGCAACGAGACCCCGCGACTCCCGTTGGACGACTTTCAGGTAGTCATCCACAAACCCAAGCGCGCCCATGCCCGCAGTTAGGCCAAGGGCTATGAGGACGTACGCATCATCCAGACGCGCCCACAGTACCGTCGGTATGAGCACCGAAGCCAGTATTATCAATCCTCCCATCGTCGGCGTGCCGGCCTTAGCCAAGTGCGCATGTGGGCCATCGAGCCGGACCACCTGTCCAATCCCCTTGCCGCGAAGGAAGCCCAGTATCGGCGGACCGGCGAAAAAGGCGATCACCAGTGCCGTGACCATCGCTCCACCCGACCTGAACGTGATATACTGGAACAGGTTGAATACGATGTGCTTGTCAGCCAGCGGAAACAGAAACTCGTAGAGCATCCTCTCCCTCGCTAACCGTCCGTTCCAGAGTTCTTCATCCTGATCCGTTTACCGAAGTCTCGCTCGAACCACGGAATCGCACGCTCGAACTTCATGCCGCGTGACGCCTTCAGCAGGACTGCTTCCCCACCCACCAACGATCCCACGAGCTCGCTGTAGGCTTCTTCGAGCGTCCCACTAAGAATCAGTCTGTCGCTTGATGTCGCACCGATGCGATCGAAGGCGCTGGCGAATTCACCCACGGCGGCGATAATCTCGATCCCTCCCTCGAGCATCGATCTTGCCACCGCCTCGTGCAGCGCGGCCGACCTGTCGCCGAGCTCTAGCATCGTGCCCGCCAACACGGCGCGCCGGCGGCCGCTTGCCAGTTCACCCAGGGCCTCCAGCGCCGCGCGAAAAGAAGCCGGGTTTGCGTTGTAGCAATCCACCAACAGCGCAAGGCGGCCCACGCGCCGAACCTCGCCCCGCATCGGCGGCAGAGCCGCTGCCTTTAGACGAGGTGCCGCCTCTCGCGGCCCAACCCCGAGATGACGAGCCACGGCCAGCGCGAAGAGCGCGTTGCGAATGAGGTGCGTCCCAAAGCCGGGGAGGCTGAATTCCTGCCCGCACCACGTCCAGATCACGCCGTCCGGCGTGGCCGACCACCTATCGGGTCTGATCTGTGCCGCTTCGCCCAGACCCGCGCTCTCGACCTCGGACAGCCGCTCGCGCGCCTGGTCTAGGAGCTGCACGGGCTCGTCGGCCACAACTGCCCAGCCGTCCCTTTTCATCGTAGATAGCAGCGCTAGCTTCTCC
>JBDHAI010000219.1:0-4710 GCA_039588155.1 Gemmatimonadota bacterium
AGTCAACATCCCACGGGTGAGCCGCGACCAGGCGCGTGCCGGGCAGCCCATCGCCCGTGATGTATCGATCCTCGAGCCGGGCGACATCCTGCTGTTCGCCAACGACGGCACCCGGGTGACCCACGTGGGCATGTATGTGGGGAAAGGCCGCTTCATCCATGCCACGAGCTCCGGCGGAGTCCGGGTGGGCGAGTTGGTGGGAGCCGGCGATGGCAGCACCGGCTGGTGGCGGGAGCGCTGGGTTGGCGTCCGGCGCGTCTTGGGATAGGTGACCTGCCGCCAAGAAGGAGGCCTTCAGCCGCTGGATCTTCGCGCGCCCGAATCCAGCCCGGTCTATTCCGCGTACGGTTAGTAGACCCAGCGAGCCCCATCCTCGAACGCAGCGTGCCCGCTGCTAAGGAGCGTGGCCATGAATGCCCTCGCCGATTCCGGCTTTCGATCGAGAATCACAGCCTCCGTGTTGGCAGTGGCAGCCTTGGGTGCTTTTTGCGCTTGCGGAGATGACGGACCCAGCTCGCCACACTCGATCTACACCTACGCTGTCCCGGAACAAACGAGCGATGGCTGGGCGACCGGCCACGTCAGCGATCATGAGATCCAGCTCACACCGTTCGTCGTGCTTTTCAACCGAATTCTCGCCGGCAGTTACAAGGAGATCCACAGTGTGCTCATCTTGCGCAACGGTGTGCTCGTTGTCGAGGAGTACTTCCCGGGAGAAAGCATAGAGAGGGGTCACCAGCAGTGGGATCGGGATATGCTCCACGATCTCCACTCGGTGACCAAGAGCTTCAACTCGGCGGTGTTCGGCATGGCATTGGACGAAGGGATGATCGGAGACGTCGAGGACAGAATCTCTTCCTACTTGCCGGAGTACGCAGACATCTTTGCAGACGCGCAGAAGGACTCCATTCGCGTCAAACACCTGCTCTCGATGACGGCAGGTCTCCACTGGGATGAGTGGAGCTATCCCTACACAGATATGCGCAACACCCACGTCGCGATGCATCTCGCCGCCGACCAGCTGCGATATGCCCTCGGGCTGCCGATGGTGGCGTCACCGGGTGAGGAGTTTCTCTACAACAGCGCCCTCTCCATAACCCTCGGACGGATCGTTCACAACGCTACCGGACTGCGCCCGGACGAATTCGCCGAGCGTTACCTGTTCGGACCTCTCGGCATCTCCGATTACTACTGGTGGCGCTATCCCGACGGCACGGTGCAGACAGGTGGCGGACTGTATCTTAGGCCGCGCGACATGGCAAAGTTCGGCCAGCTCTTCCTGAACGGTGGCCGCTGGGGCGATCGGCAGATCATTAGCGAAGGCTGGATAGAGGAGTCCGTCAATCAGCAGGCACCGGACTCGAGATACGGCTATCAGTGGTGGCTGGAATATTATAGCGTGGACGGCGCCGTATTCGACTCGTTCAGCGCCCGCGGTCGCGGTGGGCAGTACATATTCGTCTTTCCGGATCTCGACCTGATCGCGGTCTTCACCGGTGGTAACGACAACCAGCTCGCCCTGCAGCCCTTGGATATGCTGCGCGAGTATATCTTGCCGGCGGTGGAGGTTCAGGAGTAGAAGACCCGTTGCTCTCCACTACCGAAAACGAGCCCGGAGCTTGCTGTTCCGGGCTCAGTCTTTGCAAGTATCGAACGACTAACGCGCGGCCTTCCTAGAACTGCCTTCTGTCGCCGGCTCAACGCTTTGCCACGTTTCGATCTCGAAGACGTGCGATTCTCCGGCCACAAGTCGTACTCCGCCCAGCGGGTCGACCGCTAGCAGTCACCCGTGGGACGCGACCTGAGAGCGGGGTCCGTTGCCTGTTCCGGGCTGTAGGGCTAGCGTGGCACGCGCACATCGACGTCTACTGTCCTGAGAGTGATGACCGTGAAAGAGAGAGCAAGGGGGATTCCGCCGTCCGCCAGGGCGATCGCGAATCGGCGCCGCATGATCGCCGTCCTCGCAGCGGTTCCGCTCGTGAGCCTGCTGGCCGCTCAGCCGCTGCGGGCCCAGTTCTCGCCGTTCGAGGCGGCGATCGCCGAGTTCGACGCCGAGGTCGCCCGCGGTGTGGCCGACGATCAGGGCGGGTGCGTCTCCGTTGCCGTGTTCATCGCCGATGAGGTGATCTGGTCAAAGGGTTACGGCTGGGCCGACATCGAGAACGCCGTCGCCTGCAGCGAGGAGACGATCGGGCGGACCGGATCGATCTCCAAGTCGTTCACGGCGGTGCTGATGCTGCAGTTGGTCGAGCGCGGCCTTCTGGCGCTCGACGATCCGGTGGCGGACGACTTGCCAGAGATCGAGGGGCTCGCCGATCCACCCCAAGGCGCGTCCCCGATCACCTTCCGCATGCTGGCCAGCCACACGGCCGGCCTCGACCGCGAGCCCAACCTGCCGGGCGCCGCCTCCGGCTCTATATATATGTGGGAAGAGAAAGTGCTCGAATCGATTCCTTACACACACTTCCGGACAGCGCCGGGCACGGAATACTCGTACTCGAACATCGGCTACGGCATCTTGGGGCTGGCCACTTCCCGGGCGGCCGGTGTGCCGTTCATGACGTTGATGAAAGAACTCATCTTCGCGCCGCTGGACCTGTCGAGCAGCACGTTCAGCGTCGACGCTCCGGAGCTGGCTTCGCGTCTGGCGGTCGGCTACGAGCGCGACGACCAGACCGGCGAGCTCACGTCCGAGCAGCCCACGCTCGAGCACCTCGGCCGCGGCTATAAGGTGCCTAACGGAGGCATCTACTCCACGGTCGGCGATCTGGCGAAGTTCGCCGCTGCCGTGTTGGGCGTGTCCGACGTCCAGATATTGTCGGACGAGAGTCGTGCCCAGATGTTCACACCGCAGGCTCCGGCCGAGGGCTACGGGCTAGGCTTTCGTATCCGCGTTGAGGACGGGATGAAGCTGGTCGGGCACGGCGGATCTGTCGCCGGTTACAATGCCGGATTGCTGTTCGATCTCGAATCGCAGATCGGGGTCGCGATGTTGCGGACCACCGCCTACGACCCACCGGTCGCCAGCCTCGTGCGACAACTCGTCGCCGTGCAGCCGGCCCATTCCGAGCCATAGGAGAATTCAGATGAGAACCGGGCTCTTCTTGCAGACGTTTGCCGTATCGTTGGTGACCTTCTTGGTCCTGGATTTCGCTTGGCTGGGTCTCATCGCCCGCGGGTTCTACCGCTCACAGCTCGGCCATCTGTTGAGCCCCGACGTCCGTTGGCTGCCGGCCATCCTTTTCTACTTGCTGTTCGTGACTGCAGTGGTCGTCTTCGCGGTCATGCCGGCGGTCGAGCGTGGGTCGCTGGCCCGGGCTCTGCTGTTGGGCGGGTTCTTCGGGGTGGTGGCCTACGCTACTTACGACCTCACGAACCTGGCGACGCTGAAAGGCTTTCCTACGCTGGTCGCGGTGGTCGACATGACGTGGGGATTCGTGCTGACGGCGACCGTCGCCGCGGTAGGTTATCTGTTCGCTTCGCGAGGATAGCCAGCTCTAGCCGGCATCTTGGCTCTCGCTGCGCACTCGCGCCCAAATCCCTTCGCGAAGCCGCGCGACCGCGCTGGCGAACTCTGGATCCTGCCGTACGCGGTTGAACAGCGCCGATTCCAGAACCCGGGGCTCGACACCGCTCGGTGACAACGCGTAGGCCCGCTTCACCCAAGCGAGCGACTCGACGGAGTTGCCGGCCCAGGCGAAGTACGCCGCTAGATCCTCGACACGTATGACCTCGGTGTAGACCGTGTCCTCTAGCCTGCCGCCCTGGAGCTCTGCGACCAGCGAATCGACGATCCCCACGGCTTCTTCGCGGCGCCCCAGCTCGTACAGACACATCGCTCGGATCCCGGCATGCGGGCCCAACTCCATCGCCGCGCAGCGCTCGGCGCGTCCCGCCAAGAGGTGGGCTCGTGCCTCGATCGCCCTGGGCAGCACGAGGTCGGGCTCGAGCTCGCCGGCCATCTGGGCTTCCCGGGCTGCCCGGTCGTAACGGCCCAAGGCGAGGGCGTCGTAGGCCAGGGCCAGCCGCCGCCCTGCGTTCTGCGGGTCCAGCGCGATGGCCTGTTCCGCGGCGCGGAAGCCGGCCTCCACCTGCCCCCGCTGGTTGAGCACACGCGCGCACCAGCTCAATACGTCGGCGGCGCTGGGCTCCAGATCGATCGCCTTGCGGCAGTCGGAGGCCACTTCGCTGACTGGGGCGAAGGAGCGGCTCGCCAGGTAGCCACGGGCCGTGTAGCCGCTCGCCAGGTTGGGGTCGAGTTCGATGGCGCGCTCCGCCATGGTCAGGGCGAGCCCGGCGGCGCGGTAACCGCTCGTGCCAGTGTGGTAGCGATAGGCGAGCGAGAGGGCGTAGACGTTCGAGAGCCCCGCGTAGGCGTCGGCATAGGTCGGGTCGAGGGCGAGCGCCTCGCTGAAGGCGGCGCGGGCTCTGGCCATGCCGTCCGCCGTGCGACGGCCCAGCCAGGCTCGGCCGACGAGATACTTCTCGTGCCCCGGCCCGTAAGCGACGGGAGCTACCTGCGCCGGAACTTCGACAAAGACACGGGCCAGGTAATCGTCGGCGAAGGAGCCGGCCAGGTTGAGGGCTGCTTCGAACTCGTAGTCGGAGTTCCATTCGTAGCGGTCGGTGGACAGGACATCGCCCGAGCGGCCATTGGAAACGCGCACGTTGAGGCGCACCCCATCGGCCGTCTCATAGAGCGAGCCGACC
>JBDHAI010000220.1:0-4706 GCA_039588155.1 Gemmatimonadota bacterium
GAACAGACTAAGAAGCTGGACGTGACCAAGGCGTTCCGTGAGTACGCCCGGCTCGCTGCGGAGGAATCCGGACAGGCAGCGCAGCCCGGGCTCGCGCTCATGGGCGCGGAGCCAGCGACACGCGCACAGCTCGCAGAGCGGTTGTTCCCGGTCGATGAAACACAGATCGTGGCCGGTGCACCACTCGAGACACTCGAAGGACTTGAGCGGCCCCCCACAGTCGAGTCCGCCCCGGCGCAGGCCGAGACTACCCCTCCCACGCGCCAACGGGGGGCCGCCCCTCCAAGCCAGCCGCCCGGCAGACCGCCCGGCGTGCCGCCTCGTCCTCCGCGCCCGCCAGGAGGTAAACCGCCCGGCCCGCCGCCGCCTGCCGACGTGCCAATGGACCCGGCCGACTTCCTCAATGCGGTACGGCTAGGCCACAACCTGCCGCCCGGCGCTCGTGACATCATGCTCGCGGAAGTAGAGCGGATTGTGCGTGAGGGTAGGGTAGCGTCGAGGGTCGCGCAGACTCGTGAAGGGCCGACACTCCGGAAGCAAGTGCGGAAGTGGGCGGCTGTCAGGGCCGAAGCCGACCGGATCGGGCTCGAATCGGAAGCAACGATCCAGTATGCAGAGCGTGAGGGCCTGACCGACGTGCAAACCGTCATCCTCATGGACGCACTCGCCAGCAACATCGACGCGATGGCGAAGATCGACGCGACCCTGGGCGGCGGTGTGGCCGACCTCGAGCGTGTGCGGCTGGAAGCAGAACGCGCCGATCGTGTCGAGCTGAACGATCATCTCATGCCACGCTTCATCTCGGGCGGTACGGAGACAGCTCGCGGCCTAGCTATCCGTCGTATGTACGCGCTCACGAACCTCGACCCGCTCGCGTGGCTGGCCCAAGCGCAGCGCATCCTCGACCTCATGGCGCCCAAGGGCGAAGTGGCCGTGATGAGCGAGGACATCCGGACAGGCGTCACGAAGCGTGTTAACAAGGTGCGGAAGGCCCGGGCCAAGGCGCAGGCCAAGGCCGATAAGAAGGCACCGGGCGTAACGACGGCTGACGCCTCCACGCTGCAAGCCGGCCGCATGGCAGGCGGTGAGCTACTGCAACAGGAGCACCTGTTCGGTAGGGCGAACCCGGTATTCCGTGTCCAGAAGTTCATCAAGCGGCTGGAAGGCGAGCCGACACTCGAGCAGGAGACGCAGGGCACACTCGACCTGGGCGACCTCACGATAGTCACGAAGCGGTACGAAGGCTTCGAGCAGTTCGATCAGTGGGCACGCCGGCTCCAATCGGAGCCCATGACGAAGCAGGAACAGCTCGAGTTGCTGTACCAGATGCGCGAGAGCGGTGTCGAAGCGATCCTCGAGCGTGCAGGCGGCAAGAAACCTACTGGCACAGGCATGGGGTTCCTCGACCGTGAGGAACAGCTAGCGTTCATAGAGCTGCAAGATTTCATGTCCAACCTGACGCCCGACGCGACCCTGGCAGAGCGCATGGCCTTGTTCCGTAAGGCGATGCTACTCACGAGCCCGGTGTCGCACGCCAGAAACCTCCTGGGCAATTCGATCTTCGCCGGCCTGCGTATGGCGACTGACCCGGTAGCGGCGATGGCTGATTGGGTGGTCCAGGGCGTCACGAAAACTGGCGTCCGGACGAAGGTAGGTGTCGGCCGTGACCTACGCCGTGTGGCCCGGCTCGCCTCGATCGGTGCCGTGCAGGACATGGGCGACGCGATGCACGGCATCACGCCGCGCTCTATCAAGCTCAAGCTGGACTTCTTCGCGGGTGTCGAGCTCAAGAATCCGGGCCTGCGTAAACTGAGTAACTTCATCCTCCGCACCTACGATGCAGCGGACAGACCGTTCAAGCGGTTCGCGTTCTATCGTTCGCTCGAGGAACAAGCGATCCTCATGGCTCGTGAGGAAGGGCTGACGGGCGAGGAAGCTGACGCCCGGGTCGAGGACATCATGGGCCGGCCGCCGTCCGAGATGTACCAGCGGTCGTGGTCGGCCGCTGAATACGCCACGTTCCAAGACACAAGCCAGCTTGCCGCTCTGGCGCACAGCCTCAAGACACTACGCAGCGTGCACGGACAGAAGATCCCGGGCGAGCTCCGTGCTGCACTCGATTTCGTGGTGCCGTTCTCACGCACGCCGGCCAATATCGCGGCCCGACTGATCGAGCATTCGCCGCTCTCGTTCGCTGCACTCGGCCATGACCTCGATGCTTTCGCTACGCACAGGGCGAGACTCGCGGAAGCACGCGAGAAGGGTGACGCGAAGAACATCCGGGTAGCTGAACGGCTGGTAGCTGACGCGCAGCTCAAGCTCGTGAACCGCATATCGCGTGGCTTCGTCGGCAGCGCAGCGATCGCTGTGGGCTACCTCCTGGCGATGATGGATCTACTGACAGGCTCGCCGCCCAAGGACGAACGCGAACGTGCGGGGAGGGAGCTCGAGGGCAGGGCACCTAACGCCATGTGGTTCGCTGGCGATTGGTGGCAGCTCAGTGGCCTAGCGCCGGCCGCCAACTTACTCCTGGTCGGCGCGAATATGCACCGCTTCGCGGCCGACTCGGAGCGATCCCTGCTCGAGAAGGGGGCACTGTTCCCGCTCGTGATCGCGCAGGACATAGCGGTGAACGTGAAGGAACAGTCGTTCATGCGCGGGCTGGCCGATGTAGCCGATCTCATGTCGCGTGAAGAGTTCGCCCAGGAGAAGGCGTCTGCCGGGTTCCTGACTTCGATCATCCCGACGATAGTGCGGCAGGCCGCGCTCTTGGGCGACCCGAACGTGCGGCGCTCTCGTACAGTGGTCCAGAACGTGATCCGTGCAATACCGTTCGCGTCTCGCGGGCTACCGATCCGGCGCAACGCATTCGGTGAACCGCTCGAGCGGTCGAGCGGGCTGGTCAACACCTTCATCAATCCGCTCAAGCCGCGAGCTGACCGGCGTGTGGACGACCCGCTGATAGCCGAGATAGCGCGGGTCGGTGCCACGGTCGGGCGCATTCGGATACTCGGCGCCGAGGACGAAAGCGAGCGAGCGTTCGATCTGCGGTCGGAGATCACCGGCACGGCAGTAGCGAACGGGCTGCGCGAGCTGATCGCGTCTGACTTCTACCAGAACGGACTCAGGCGGGACGTTGTAAGGGCGGCGCCGAACGCGGCACCGTCTGTAATAGAAGAAGCAACGAAGCTGATGCAGGCCCGCGAGATTCAGATGATGACACGGCGCATCCGGACCCAGGTGACGAACTTCCGGCGTGAGCACCCGGAGCTATTCGATCCAGACAAGCGGCCCTACATACCGGAGACTGAGGAATCGCCGGGCGACCTACCGCAGCGTCGGAGCAGCGTCGAACCGAAACGAACGCTCGACCCGTTCGCGGTGAACCAATGATGGGTGATCTACTCGCCAACGGCGGTTCGCTAGGTATCATCATCATCGCCGTCATTCTGATCTTCCGCGAGGTCGAGAAGGCGAGGGCTATCAAGAACGGCGGCAAGCGGTATAGCCCGACCGATCTTGCACAGTTGTTACATGACATTGGTGCGGCGCTTGTGCGGGTTGAAGGTAAACAGGATGATTGGCTCAAGGGTATCTATGAGCGGGGCATGGTCGCTGACCCGAGGACCGGCGCCCGCGTCTCGTATCAGCAACGCAGTCTGGGGCTATTGACGCAGCTACTCGAAGTCGAGACTGAAAAGCAAGGGCTACTAGCCGAGAGCCTAGAACATCAGAAGGCGGCGGCTGCTGATGAGCTCGAATGGCGCAAGACAGTACAGACGCTCTACGGTGTGCCATTGGACGAGATCCACAAGAAGGTACACGAGGGCTGATGCCTACCTTCGGTGAGGACTCGAGGAAGAAGCTGGCGACCTGTCACCCGCTGATCCAAGAGGTCATGTACGAAGCGATCCACGGGTTCGACTTCAAGGTGCTGGTCGGGTTCCGGGGCAAGGCAGAACAGGAAGCGGCGTTCCTCAACGGCAAGAGCACGAAGCGATGGCCCGAATCGAAGCACAACGTCCGGCCGAGCCTCGGCATTGACGTTGCGCCCTGGTATCCAGGCGAGCCGCATATCCGGTGGCGTAAGACCGGACGATTCATCTACCTGGCCGGCTGGATACAACGTACGGCGAACGTGCAGGGTGTCATGCTACGGTGGGGCGGTGATTGGGATATGGACACCGAGCTGGCCGACCAGCAGTTCAATGACCTTGGCCACTTCGAGTTGATGCTGCCATGAAACAGCTCAAGGACTACTGGTGGGTTCTACTCACCGTACCTGTGCTGGCCGGCATAGGATACCAAGGGTCGGCCCGCATTCATGCGTGGTGGGACGCACCGATCGAGCACGCCGAGCCCGATTCGCTCAAGGTGCAGATGGAGAAGGACAAAGCCTTCGGGCTTCAGCAGCGCGGCAAGATCGCCGGTCAAGTCGAGACGATCCAGACGGACATCAGTTACATGAAGATGGCCGACTCACTCGACCGTATCCGCGAGCATTGTATCCGGCGCATGGTGATCGAGACGGGCAGCGATGCCGAGGCGTTTTTCGCCTGCCACGAGCAATATCCGGAGCCGTAAATGCCACAGGGCAAAATAATTTTTCTCGTGTTCCTCGCGGCAGCTCTGGTCGCGTTCTTGAGCGCGTGGTATATCGACGCGCTACCGTGGGGGGGCTAGATGCTACCTCAAGGCACGCTCTC
>JBDHAI010000221.1:0-4697 GCA_039588155.1 Gemmatimonadota bacterium
TCCGCTCCCAGGAGGGCTGCCACCACCACATCCCGTCCCGTCCTCAACTGGCCGTCCGTCTGCACGAGGATGCGATCGCGCAAGCCGTTCAGAACCAGCGTCTGCTGAGTCTCGGCCAAGCCGATCTCCCAGGGGATCCCTGCGTGCTTGATCGACGAGAGGGGGCTGGCTCCGGTACCGCCGTCGTGGCCGCTGATCAGCACCTCGTCGGCGTTTCCCTTGGCGACGCCCGCAGCCACCGTGCCCACCCCCACCTCGGCCACCAACTTCACGGACACCTTCACGCCGGGGTTGCTGCATTTGAGGTCGTAGATGAGCTGAGCCAGATCTTCGATCGAGTAGATGTCGTGGTGCGGCGGCGGTGAAATCAAGGACACGCCCGGCGTGGAGTACCGGAGTCCGGCGATCTCATCGGTCACCTTGTAACCAGGCAGCTGTCCGCCTTCACCGGGCTTCGCTCCCTGAGCCATCTTGATCTGCAGCATCTTCGCGTTGGAGAGGTAATTGATCGTGACCCCGAACCGGGCGCTGGCCACCTGCTTGATCGCCGAGTTCTTCGAATCCCCATTGGCCAGCGGCTCGTAGCGCACCGGGTCTTCGCCGCCTTCTCCGGTGTTGCTCATCGCGCCCAGCCGGTTCATCCCGATCGCCAGAGACTCGTGCACCTCCTTGCTGATCGACCCGTGCGACATGGCGCCGGTGCAGAAGCGCTTGACGATCTCCGTCGCGGGCTCCACCTGCGCCAGCGGCACGCGCTTTGCGGAGACGAACTCGAACAGCCCACGAAGCGTGCAGAGGTTGCGCGCCTGGTCGTTGACAAGGCCTGAAAACTGCGCGTACGCCTCGGGATCGTTGGAACGCACGGCCTGCTGAAGAAGGGTGACGGTCTTCTGGTTCCACGCGTGGTGCTCACCGTCCAGCCTAAGGTGATACTCCCCTCCGAAATCCACCTCGAGCCCGCCCGCCGGCCGCTTCCCGTACGCGTTGCCGTGGCGGGAGAGCGCCTCGAGCGCGATGACGTCCAGATCCGCGCCTTGAATCCGGGAAGTCGTACCCTTGAAATAGGCATCGACCACGCTGTGGTCCAGACCGACGGCTTCGAAGAGCTGGGCCGCACGGTAGCTGCGCAGCGTCGAGATGCCCATCTTGGACATCGTCTTCAGGATACCCTTCTTCACCGCGGTCACGTACTGGTCGAACAACTGTACGGCGTCGGTCGCGTCCGGAAATTCGCCTCGTTCGTAAAGCAGGTGAATCGCTTCGAAGGCGAGATAGGGGTTGATCGCGTTGGCTCCGTAGCCGCAAAGCAGGCAGAAATGCATGACCTCGCGCGGCTCGCCACTCTCGATGACCAGCCCCGCCTCGGCTCGGAGGCCACGGTCCAACAACCCGTGATGCAGCGCAGCAGTCGTCAGCAGACTGGGTATCGGCGCGCGCTTCGCCGAAACGCCGCGATCGCTGGCGATGAGCAGCGATGCGCCAGCGAGGATCGCCTCCTGCGCCGAGTCGAGCATCTCATCGATTCCACGCCGGAGCGATCCGCCAGGATCATCCGTATCGGCATCAAACAGCGCGTCCACGGTCGCGACCTGGAAATCGTTCCGCTTCACGGCCCGCAGAAGCTCGACGTCGTGGTCCGTCAGGATCGGGTGAGGAAGCTTCAGCATGCGGCAGTGCTCAGGCGTCTCTTCCAGCAGGTTGCGCTGCTTGCCGGTGAAGCCCATCAGCGACATCACGAGACCTTCGCGCAGAGGATCGATGGGCGGGTTCGTTACCTGAGCGAACAACTGCTTGAAATAGTTGAAGAGCGGCTTGGGTCGGCTCGAGAGAACGGCCATCGGCGTATCCGTGCCCATCGACCCCACCGGCTCCTGGCCGTTGAGCGCCATCGGCATCAGGATCATCCGAAGCTCTTCTCGCGTGTAACCGAACGCTTGAAGCCGCCGATCGATCGTCTCCAGATCGCTGTCGACCGCGTTCGACACACCGAACAGACCGCGCAGCTCGATCAGGTTCTTCTCGAGCCAACGTCGGTACGGCTTCTGGCGGGCGATCTTGCCCTTCACCTCGTTGTCGCCGACGATGCGACCCTGCTCGGTGTCCACCAGGAACATCTTCCCGGGCTGCAGGCGGCCTTTCGAATGGATCCGCTCCACCGGGAAGTCGATGACTCCCACCTCGCTGGACAACACCATCAACCCGTCGGTCGTGACCACGTAGCGGGCCGGACGAAGCCCGTTGCGATCGAGCGTGCCTCCCACCAGCCTTCCGTCCGTGAACACCATGGCCGCCGGGCCATCCCAGGGCTCCATGATCGCGGCGTGGTACTCGTAGAAGGCCCTCTTGTCCGTGCTGATGTGATAGCTCGGCCCAAATGCCTCCGGAATGAGCATCATGATCGCATGAGGCAGCGACCGGCCGGCCATCAACAACAGCTCCAAGGCGTTGTCGAAACACGCCGAATCACTCCCCACGGGCGTCAGGATCGGGGCCAGGTCGGTCAGATCATCGCCGAGTAGCGGGCTGGCCATATGGCGCTCCCTCGCCCGCATCCGGTTCTTGTTTCCGCTCAGCGTGTTGATCTCGCCGTTGTGCGCGAGAAATCGGTAGGGCTGAGCCATACGCCAGTTCGGAAAGGTGTTCGTGCTGTAACGCTGATGAACCAGCGCCAGCGCGGAGACGATCCGCTCGTCGGACAGATCCGGGTAGTAGGGAAACAACTGCGGGGCCAGGAACATCCCTTTGTAGAGCAGCGTTCGGCAGGACATCGAGTTCACGTAGAAATCTTCGGCATGCGCCCCGAAACGCTCCGCGACCAGACTCTCCGCCCGCTTGCGGGCCCGGTAGAGCTGACGTTCGAGCGCCATGTCTTCCAGGCCCGCCCCGTCGATGAAGACCTGCCGCACGACCGGCTCCGCCTCCCGGGCCAGGTCTCCCAGACACGCGTTGTCCGTCGGCACGTTCCGCCAACCCAGCACCTTCAGACCGAGATGATCGATCGCCCCGTTCAGAATGTCCTCACAGCGGCGGCGCAAGTCCGCATCCTGTGGACCAAACACCATCCCGACCCCGTAGCGCTGTGGGTCGGGCAGCCTGAACCGCAGAGACCTCACCTCCTCCTTGAAGAACTCATGCGGAATCTGGAAGAGGATGCCCGCTCCGTCGCCTGTCGATTCGTCGCTGCCCGCGGCCCCGCGATGCATGAGATTCAACAGCACTACGTTTCCGTACTCGATGATGGCGTGATCGCGCCGGCCAGAGATGTTGGCAACGGCTCCGATGCCGCACGCGTCGTGCTCCCACTGCGGATCGTACAGGCCCCGCTTTGTAGGCATGCGCGTGTGACTCATGCTTCCCTCACTGAGTCCGCACTCGGTGCAATTTGCTGGCATTCTCCCAGCGCGTCAAGAATTCTGCGCTACCGCTCAAAGTAGCAGATGACCTTCTGCTCCAGGGCATCGGCGCTGAGCTTTGCAGGCACTCCGTCCGCCGTGGCCTTGTGCGGATCGATCACCTTGACACCGTCCCGCCACTTCTCCGCTGATGGGACCAGATCGAGGAGGACACTCGGCGATTCTTCAAAGAACTTAGTGTGGATGTAATTCTCGCCCTGTTTCGGAAACAAAGCAAGGTAGAGGATATCCATTTCGATGAGCTCACTGAGAAAATGCGTGCCCAGAGAGACGTCGGGAACGAGATCCTCGCGCATCGCGACGATCTCGCAGAGCACAGAGACGTGGTTGATGTCCGCGAAGGAGACCGGTATTCCCAACGAGGGCGTGCTGGTACCCCATCGTCCGGGGCCGAGCAGCATGATGGTTCCCGCTCCTGCGGCCGCTACGGAGCGGTTGATCCGACCGATCAGCCTCGCGACCTCGTAGCGTTCCCGGATTGGCAAATGCCCGTACACTTCGGGAACCACGTAGATGAACAAGTCGACATCGATCAGTCGGCTCTGACCGATGACCGCGCCGCGCGCCTCGATGATCCTCTCCTCCTCCTTGATCTCGAGACTCGGAAGCGCCAGGACCTGGGGGCCTCTCACCTGAAGCGTACGGCACTGCAGAAGGTTGACCTTGTACCCGCCGGTCTCCAGGAAGTTCACGGTAAACTCGATATCTACGGGGCACGAATAGGCACGCTCGAGGGTCGTGAGAATCTCCCCCATATCCTCCACGAACTTCGTATGCCCGAGGACTTTGTCGAAGGTCAGCACCCAGGCGGCCTCGCTGGGCGGGCCGGTAACGGAAGCATCCTGCGAGGCGACCATGTCCAGGGGAAGCCCCGAGTGCCCAACCACGAGGTCGGTGAAATCGCCGGACACGAGTTGGTTGGCCTCGAGATCGATGTAATCGACGCGCCTCTGGGCATGTTCGCGAACTTCGTCGAAATTGGCTTCAGGGCGTCGATTGGGCGCGTTCAGGGCCACGACGCGGGTGTAATCGTCATCCGAGCGGTCCACCGCTCGGGTCCCAAGCCCGAAGACGAGCCGTACCACTCCAGCCTTGGGGTCGATGTACTCACTCCACGCGTACGGATTGAAGGAAAGGCCGACTCCCGCCATGTCTGGGAAAAAGTCCCTTTCATGCATCGCGCCGGAGACCCGCATCACGAGAAGTGCCATCTGTTCGTCACGGTCCAACAGCCCGCGCTGGGCGCGGTATCGGAGCGCCTTCTCGCTCATGGTGCTGGCGTAG
>JBDHAI010000222.1:0-5132 GCA_039588155.1 Gemmatimonadota bacterium
CATCCTTTTGGCGGACGAGCCGACGGGCAACCTGGACTCGAAGAGCGGCAGCGCGGTGATGGACCTGCTACGCGATTTGCACCAGAGGGGCGCGACGATCTGCATGGTCACACACGATCCACGCTACGCGCACTATGCGGGCCGCAGTTTGAACCTGTTCGACGGCCAGGTGGTCAGCACGGAGGATGGAGAGAGAATTAAACAGCTCGAGGAAAGCGGGTTCTAGACACGTCGAGAAGGCCCAAGCACCGTTGAGGGTCGCGCGGGTTCACCGGCGGGGCCGGGGGCTATACCAGCTCGCAAGCCTGGCGTTCTTCGTGTAGATTGGAAGAGAACTTTCCTCTGTCTATAATAGGAAGGTCTCCGATGAAGAGGCTATCGAGAAGAACGTTCATCGGATCGCTCCTCACAATCGCCGTCGCCGGCCTGACTTCCGCCTTCCCCTCCCTTGGTACGGCGTCCCGCAAGCGGTTAACGGCGCTACCTCAGATCGATCCCGAGTTTGAGCCCGGGTATTTGAGGCTGCACAGGAGCGGCGAACTCGCACGACGGGGAATGGGGCTCTGGCAGCTGATGAAGAGCTGCTCGCTCTGCCCCAGGGAATGCGGCACGGCTCGGCTCGCCGGCAAGGCCGGAGTCTGCCGGGGCACATCCCAGCTCGTGGTCGCCGCGCACCACCCGCATTACGATCAGCCAGGGCGGAGTCGGCGAGCCGGCCAGCGTCGAGGACCTGGCGGCCATGATGCTACACCTGCAGGAGATCGGCTGCCACAACATCAACATCGTCACGCCGACTCACTACTCCGCCCATATCGTGCTGGCGCTGGATATCGCGGCCGCCCAAGGATTGCGGCTGCCGCTGGTCTACAACACGTGCGGCTGGGAGCGCCTCGAGATCCTGAAGATGCTCGATGGCATCGTCGACATCTACCTGCCCGACTTTAAGTACGCAGACAGCGCGATGGCATCGAGGTACTCCTCGGGCGCGGACACCTACCCGCAGATCACCCAGGCGGCGCTGCTCGAGATGCACCGCCAGGTCGGCGTCGCCAAACCGGCCGATGACGGACTGATGCACCGGGGGTTGATGATCCGGCATCTGGTGATGCCGAACCGAGTCAGCGGCACCCGAGAGGTGATCGACTGGATCGCGCGGAACCTGCCGAAGGAAACCTACGTCAACCTGATGTCCCAGTACCGGCCGATGTACAAGGCCTTCGACTATCCGAAGATCAGCCGGCAACTGACGCGCGACGAGTATACTGAGGTCGTCGACTACGCAAGGCGGGCCGGGCTTACGAACCTCGACGTCCAAGGCCCGCCATCGTAGGCCCCGACGCTCAGCCTGCGACCGCCGGCGCCGCGCGTCGGAAGGGCTGCCGCTGCCAGTACGTGAGCGACCGCCACAGCCACTCCAGCGGGCCAAACAGGAAATAGCGCAACCAGATCGGCGAGACCACGAGCTGAAAGGCCCAGACGGCCAGCACGATGGCGAACTGCTGGGTTCGTTCCAGCTGGCCGAATAACCCGAGACCATGGCCGTAGAGGACCGTGGTACAGATGAGCGTCTGCAGGATGTAGTTGCTGAAGGCCGTTCGCCCTACGGCGGCGAAGGGGCGAGTGAGTGGCGCCAGGCTCGGCTTTTGACAAACCAGCATCACCAGGCCGACCCAGCCCAGGGCGACCAGCAGGCTGGCCCAGTAGTTGAACTGCATTCCATAGAAGAAGGAGTAGCGCGAGTCCCAGCCGACCGAAAAGTTCCAGTTGACGCCGTAGACGATCACGGGGACGCCCACCAGCAGCGCCAGAGCGATCAGGGTCGAGTAGAGTGCGCGGGAACGCTGGGCGGAGAACACCCCCAGCTTGAACAGCGCCATACCCAGCAGCATCAGCCCACCCACGCGCCAGGCCGCCCAGAAGAGGAAGGTCGAGGTCTCCAGCTCGAGCGCCTTGGGCACCCGGTAAGCCATCTGCTCCAGCCAGCTGCCCTGGTAGGCGGCGACTTCCGCGGCGGTCATTTCAAGCGTGGGCTGCCAGTCAGCCGCGAACGCGTCCAGGGCGTCCGGCGGCCAGACTTGCATCGACCAACCGGCCATCGCCATGAGGGCGGACGCTATGGCGATCGAGGAGAGTCCCCAGACGATCAACCAGCCGGGCCGCAACCTGCGGAAGAGATACACGACGAGCCCACACATCCCGTACCAGTAGAGAATGTCGCCGTACCAGAGCAGATGGGCATGCAACAGGCCGAAAGCGATCAGCCAGGCCACGCGTCGATAGTGAACGCCCTTGACGGCTTGCCCGCGTGACTCGGCCCGACTGGTCATCAGAACGATCCCGGCGCCGAACAGCATCGAGAAGATCGCCATGAACTTCATGTCGACCAGGATGTGCGTCAGCCGCCACACCCAGCCGTTCGCTCCCGTCAGATCTCCGTAGGCCGTCGGGTTGAAGTAGGCGGCGGAGATCATCGAGAACGACCCGATGTTCATCGCCAGGATACCCAGCAGCGCGAATCCGCGGAGGACATCCAGCGAGTCGATGCGTTCGGCTTCGCTGACCGGCGCGAACTTGGCTTGCATGACTCCTCCTGCCGCCAACATGCGAGGTCGACGGGCCGGCAGCTTGGGACCGCCGTTGTCTTAGTAGTGCCACCTACTTCCGCAGTTTGAAGTCTGTGCCATACGCCGCGTTGATGCGATCGTAAATCCTTTGGTCCACCTCAAAGGCCTCGACGAGCTTGCGTGAGGCGATCTCCTCAGACACGAATACCATCTGTGACTGATCGATGTCGGGGCTGGGGTACGCCTTGGGCGGCGGCCAGACGTCCGGGTTGAAGTGAACTTCCCGTATCCGGATGTCGTCCTTCGTGACATTCCACACCATGTAATCGTTCGCCATGGTCAGCGGGCCATCATAGGTGCTGCGGATCCCGAGCCCGATCCGCTCGCGCGTATCGAAGTCGTTGAAGAAGTGATAGCCGACGGCCATACGCGGCTGCACCAAGCTCATCACCTTTCCAAAGGCCTCCGGCGACGTGTGAATGCCTACGCCGATCTCGAGGGCGAGACCTGGCGGGAACTTGAACTTCGTGATGTAGTCTTCCACCGCCATCATCACCTCGTGGACGACGAGGTCCGCATTCTTCGAATACTCCACGAACCACTGGTTCGGATAGGTGTCCCCGCCGAACACGAAGCTCAAGCCGTTCCAATCGAGCCGGTAGCTGACCGAGCCGTCGATTCCGTGGATCGCCGGGTAAGACCGGATCGTCACGCCGTTCTCCTGATAGACGACCTGGTTCTCGCCCTTGTAGTCGAACTCGGTGATCTGCAGCTCGCCGCCCGTGGCCGGGAGCCGGCCCGCCCGATTGGTGATGTCCCAATTGAGGGCCTGCTGCCAGTGCCGCAGCGCGTGCTCGGTGCCCAGGTCGGGTGCGGCGCCGCTGGGTCCCCAGACCCGCAACGGCACCGACCGGCCCGCGACCCAGCCGCCGATGTAGTAGGCGGCGAAGTCGCCGAAGTGATCGGTGTGCAGGTGGCTGATGAAGATCTTGTCGAGGAAGTCGTAGGGGATCTCCAGACTGCCGATGCGAACGTGGGACCCCGTGCCCGAGTCGAAGATGAACTTGTCGCCGTTCCCCAGCTCGACCAGGAAGCAGGCGGCGGCCTGTGATTCCCGTGCCGTCGGCATACCGGTCCCACACGCGATGACGCGCATCTCGTCCGGCGCCAGCGGCTCGCTGTTGGGGAAATACGCGTCACGCTCGCGTGCGTCGGTAGGGCTCACTAGCTGCTGTTGCTGCTGGGCCAGTGCCACAGACGCGAGTGCAATGTCCTTACCCCTGGCATGATCGGCGTAGCCCTGCAGGTAGCCGAAGGCGGCTACTACGGCAACGACTGCCATGGCCGCCAGAACTTTCAGAGTTCGTTTCATCATGTCAGCCACCTCCATCTTTGTCAGTTCTGCATGCAGGCCTGATAGCGGTAATCAAGCTTCTGATCAACAGGTCCCCACAACCTGGCCTCCCGTCCGGGGTTATTCAACCCGGAGCGGCATGATATGCAATTTCACACCGGGATTTCAGGGATGCCGTCCGTTCGGCGGTTAGAATCTAGAAGTAGTGTCTGAATCGAAAGTCGACGATGTGCACGTCGGTCCAGAAGTCTTCCTCCAGCGTGTTTCGGGCGCCGTCCCGGATATAGAGGAGCTCGAAACGCCATTTACTGTTGAGGGTGTAGCCGGGACCGATTCGAAACCGCCACTTCGTCGCAAAGGTCTCCTGCGTCTTATCATTCAGCGGCACGAAGGCCTCCGCGTCGGTGAACAGATACCAGGTCCCCGGGACCGAACGGTCGGCCCGATTGATGCCGAACCGTACTTCGAGCCGCGGGCGAAACCGCCACTCGCTGGAGAAGTCCTCTACGGCTCCCGTGCCGAAGTACCAGAAGTTCCGATCTTCGATGCGAAGGAGCAGGGCCAGACCGAGACGCGAGGCGAACTGCCCTACCTTCGGAAGCTCTCGGATGTTGGAGATCAAGTGCAGCCTCAGGCCGAGCTTCGGCGTCAACTCCAGGGTTTGCACGTCGTCGTTCTGGACCGTGAAGCCGCCGACGAGTTCCCCAGTCACGTCCAGCCAGCGGAACGGATAGAACTCCACCAACCCCGTGGCGTCGGTGTTCGCCCATTTCTGGTCGCCCTTCACCTGGAGCTTGGGCTCGACGTCGATCTCGAAGTACCAGTTGTCGCTCTTCTGTGGGAGCGCCAGGATGACGTTCGCCCAGATCTGGTTGCTCGCCTCCTGGCCATGTGCGGTACCCGTGGACACGGCACCCAGGATGGCCAGAGACGCGACCGTGATTCGGACGACTCTCATGAATCGAGATTGCAGGTCCGGTGCTGATTCGATCTCAACTGTCTTCGTCGCCGTCCTCCTTCGCCGCGTCCGACCCGCCGACCGGGAGATCGATTCCGACGAACAGCGCCCAGTTGCGGATCGCGTCGCCGGGATTGTCCTTCACCGTATCGGTCAGGCCATAATAGAACTTCGCGTCGACCCGCATGCTGCGCATCTTCATCTGCGGCTTCAGCGCGTAGCTCAGGCTGGCCACCAGCCCGGCATCGAAGGTGTT
>JBDHAI010000223.1:0-4639 GCA_039588155.1 Gemmatimonadota bacterium
CCCAAGTAGCCGAAGTTGGCGAGCCGCGTCGCCTGCTCGCTGAGGGCGTGGCCTGCGTGTCGCGGTTCGAACGGCGCCGTCTCTGAATGGAGAGGCCCGGCCGTCACGAAGTACCCGGCGATGGCGGCACCCAAGAGCGCCGAGGCCGAGGCGATCAAGAGCACCGAGCGCCAGGGCGGTATGCCCGCTTCGCCACCGAGAACAGGCAGCGCATTGAACAGGTGCGGCATCGCTGACCCGACGGTCAGCGCACCGACGAGAAGACCGATGCAGAGGCCACGGTCTTCCTTGCACCATGTCGCCATCAGCTTCATCCCCGGCGGATAGACTCCGGCCAGCGTCATGCCAGTCAGAAAACGCAGAGCGATGGCCGTACCCGGCTCACTGACGAAGAGGGCGATCGCGGCGTTGAACAGAGCACCCAGCAACGCACTGACCGCGAACAGCACGCGGGCCGACATGCGGTCGGCAAGGTTGAGCACAGCGCTCAACAGAGCCCCAACCACGAAACCCAGCTGAACGCTCATGGTCAGCCACGAACCTTCGGCCCCGCTGAGCTGCCACTCGTCCGTCAGTTGCGGAACGACCGCCGAAGCGGAGAACCAGAGCGCCATAGCCAGCATAGAGGCCAGGGCGAGGAACCAGAGGCTACGCCATTTCGTGGACATGGAGGCACTGACTCTAAGGCTGGCATCATATCTTGGAAAGAGAGCGGGCCGGCGAATAGAGCCGCAGCTGGCGTGTATATGGTGTTGGGAGGACGGAGCTGGGGTTCGGTGCCCGGCACGCGTCGAAAACGCGAGCCCTAGGCGCAAACGCCCCAGCGATCTATATTTACGCCGTGTCACGCTAAGTGGCCGTTGCCCACCCCGCCCACGCTGCGGAGCTTCTCCGCGGCACTCGCACCGCTCTCCCCCACCGACGGCCGAGCGTTGTGACCAGGCTTCCCAGCCAAACGGAGATCGCTATGAGTGAGTTTCTCAGCGTCATCGAGTGGTTCGACCAAACGGGCCAGGAGATCGTTCACCGCATACCGCAAGAAGGTTCGGCGGAGACCAAATTCGGATCTCAGGTCATCGTTCGGGAAAACCAGGCCGCGATATTCTTCCGCGACGGGAAGGGGCTCGACATCTTAGGGCCCGGCCGTCACACGCTGGGTACGGCCAACATCCCCATCCTAACGAAAGTCCTGGCTCTGCCCTGGGGCTTTACCTCACCGTTCCGGGTGGAAGTCGTCTTCATCAACATGAAGCTCTTCCCCGACCTCAAGTGGGGAACGGCACAACCGGTCGCCTACCGTGATGAAGAGCTGGGCCTCGTCCGTCTTCGAGCCTACGGCAACTACGCCATCCAGATTCGCGAGCCGCTGGTCTTCGTGAATGCACTGGCCGGAACGATGGGATCCTTCGTCACTACCGACATCAAGGATTACCTGCGCGACATTATTATAAGCCGGTTGAACGACTACCTCGGCGAGAAGCTCCGGACGATCTTCGACCTGCCGAAACAGTACGACGAGATGGGCCAGGAGGTACACGAGCGCCTCGACAATGATTTCCACCGATACGGAATGAACCTGGCCGATTTCTTCATCACCTCGATTACACCGCCCGAGGAAGTGGAGAAAGCGATCGACGAGCGCGCACAGATAGCGGCCCTCGGCGATCTGGACAAGTTCCTCAAGATGAAAGCGGCCCGCGCCCTCGAGGGCGCTGGAACCGGCGGCAGCCCCGCCGGCGACATGGCGGGTCTTGGCGCGGGCGCCGGAATGGGTGCCGGCCTCGGAATGATGCTGCCCGGGATGATGTTCGAGTCGCTCAAAGACCGAGGAGATTCATCGGCGACCGCCGAGGCCGGCGTGGCCTGCCCGGCCTGCCACACCGAGGTCAACGCCGGCGCACGATTCTGTCCGCACTGCGGCGAGTCGCTGGTGGCGGGGGAACGCTGCCAGAACTGTGAGGCACCTTTGCCGCCGGACGCGAAGTTCTGCTCCCGCTGTGGTGAAGTGGTGGGCGTGGTGGAAGGAATCTGTCCCAGCTGTCAGGCGAAGCTGCCGGCCGGCGCGCGCTTCTGCATGGAGTGCGGCGAGCGCGTGAAGGAATAGCTTAAGAGGGATAGCCCGAGCAGTCGAGGCGAGCTTGGTTCGCCGAGCACTTACCCCGAAGTGCCCGCAATGCGGCGGTCCGGTGGAGGTACCGGAAGGAACCGCGTACGCCCGCTGCACGTATTGCTCGGCCGAGTCGTTCGTCGACCTCTCTGGCGCGCTGCTTCACCAGATCATCAAGCCGACCGTAGGCCGCTCGCGCGTGCCGGGCCTCATCAAGGCCCGGGCGCTCGAAGCAGGATGGCCCGACGCTGCCATCACCGACATGAAGCTGACCTACGAGCCGGTCTGGGAGGTGGAGAGCCCCGACGGTCGGCGGATTCAGGTCAGCGCCCGTCCGGGCCCCGAGGGACGATTCACCCAGGTCAGGCTACCGGGCGGCGAACGTGGCTTCGTCGAGGGTGCCACGCGCGATGCTTCCGCGGAATGGATCGAGCCTGAGCTGGCTCCCGAGTCCGTTGCCGAGGTCGCCGCCCGGACCACAGGTCAGCCGGTGGCGGCCAAAACGCTCCGCCTCGTTCACCGCCCCACTTATACCGGGCAGGTGCTGATCGCCGGAGCATCTCGCGACTTCCAAGTCGATGCCGTCGGCGGTGAGCTGTTGGACCTGGACTGGCCCGTCCAAGCCACGTACCGCAACCGTAACCGAGCCTGGGTCGCGACGGCTGCGATGATCGCGGTGGCCACGTTGCTCCCGTTGCCGGTGGCAGCCGTGGCGGTCATCGCCATCGCCGGCCTCGCCTCGCGGGCGCTCTGGCGGCGCGGCTCCACTCCACCGGCAGCGCCATCATGAACGAGCTGAAGCTGCATGCGCTGACCTGCCCTCAATGCGGAGCGCCCGGCGTCGTGCGCGAGGGGACCCGCATCACCGCGTGCGAGCGCTGCGGCGCCCAACTCTGCCTCACCCAAACGGCGTCGCCCAAGTACGAGGCGGTCGCGAATCTCAGCGCGGCGGAGGCGGCGACGGCTGCGCGCGCCTGGCTGGACAAGCGGGGCTTGCCCGGAATGTTCGGCCGGCCGGAGCTCGTGCTGATCCCATTCCACGAGGTGAGCGGCCGGCGCGTCGGCGTGTTCGAGCGGAAGATGCCGGCACGCCGGGAGGTCCATCGCCGCGTCTACTCGCCCCAGAGCGGCGGAACCGAGGTACAAACCAAGGTCGTCTACGATGAGGTCGAGGATACCAAGGTCATGGTGGCGGATGTCGAGCACCTGACACCGGCGGCGAAAACGCCTTGGGGATTGACGATTTTCGACGCGCCTGCCGCACGGCGCCTGGCCCGGCTTCAAGCCTTCGACCTGGTTGAAGCACAGCGCCGGGCCACGGTTTACGCGGAGGAACAGACGGCCTCAGCTATGGCGGAACAACGCTACAGCGGGAAGGGATCGGCCGAGATGGTGGCCGTCTCACGTCGTACGCTCTTCTTTCCGTTCTGGTCGATCACGGTACAGTTAAGTTCCGGCACCTACGAGGTCGTCGTGGACGGGATCTCAGGCCACGTCGTCGCCTGGCGACTCCCCGAGATCTACAAGAGCTCGAGCTTGAATTGGGCCCTGCTCGCCGTGCCCGGCGCCCTGGGGCTCGGTCACGCTTTACGAGCCGTACTCTTGAACACGTCCACTCTCGACCCCGTTTTCGCTTTCGTAATCGGCGCGGTCGCCACGGGGATAGCGCTCTATCGTTCCAATCGGCCGGACTGGATCGTGCGGCGCTGGCCGGAGCCCGAGACCATCGCGAGGCTCGAGGGCCATGGCTCCTGAGCACAGCCAACCGCGCGTTCTCGTCCTGCGCTGCCAGGCCTGTCGCACGGCGCTGCCGGCGGCGTCCAACGACCTCGCCTTCCGCTGCCCGCAATGCGGTCGAGCCTGGGAGATAGAAGCGGGCGAGTTCGGCGAGCGGCCTTCGGTTTACGTGGCGCCGCCACCCAGCACGGGTCACACCCTACTCTATCTGCCCTACTGGAGTTTTAGGGTCTCAGCCATCGTCAGAAAAATGGGCATCGCGGACGAGAGCGAGCTGACCGCCCGCGGTCGTGCCGCGAAGTATGAGCGGGCCTTCGTGTCGGCGTATTCCGTCTACCGCCCCACCTACGTCGGCGAGTGGGGTCTGACCTACACGCGAATCCAGCCGGAATGGGAGACGCGCAGCGGTCACGGGCCGGAAGCTCCCGGCGCCACGATCGGGTCACAGGACGCGCTCAAGATCGCTTCCCACTATATCATGGCCGAAATCGACCGGGCCGCCGACATCGGCACACTCGATCTCGAGCTCGAGCTGCGCGACCCGGAGCTCTGGGCCATCCCCTGCTACGACCTGGGCGAGCAGATACGCTGTCCCTGGACGCGGGCGGAGCTACCGGCATCGGCGCTCGACGATCTGTCCGAGATCCGGCGCGCCACGGAGAGACGGCAGGCGTGAGAAACGGAGACAACACTCAATAATCAACACGAAACACCCCATGACCAAGTTGAGTTTTCCTTGGACGTTGGGTTCACATGGGGAATGGCAGGTAAGGTGTTTGACGCGGAACGTTTGCC
>JBDHAI010000224.1:0-4615 GCA_039588155.1 Gemmatimonadota bacterium
CCGCCACCGTCGCCCGGGCGGCACGCATAGCCAACGGCTCCTGCAGCACCTGATCGTTCCAGGGCGTCTCGTCGTACGGGTGGAGCAGAATGTGAGAATGCCCTTCGATGAGACCGGGAAGAAGCGTCAGGCCCGGCAGCTCGATGACCCGCGCGCCGGGAGGCGGCTGCACGCGATCCGCCGGACCGGCGGCAGCGATCCGGTCGCCAACCACGACAATCTCCCAGCCGCTGTGAAGTGTCGTGTTGATGCCATCGAAGACCCGTGCCGGTCTGAGCACCACCGCCTCCGGCGCCTGGGCTGTGAGCGAGCCAGCCTGAACCACCGATGCGACAAGTAGAGCCAGAAGGCTCAGGATTCGTCTCTGGAACACAGTCCTTCCCTCCTCAGTTGAGAGCGAAAGTCGTCGGTGCGCAATCAGCTAGCGCAGGGTGCGATGCGTTGCGGGCGCCGACAAACTATTCACCTCGGCGCTCGCAAGGCATACAGCTTCCCTTCTACGGTACCCACCAGAAGCACGTCGCTGTGGGCGCCAAGCCCACGAATGGTTCCCTCGAGTCTAGTAGACCACTGTGTCTGGCCGTCTTCCAGGCTGAGCGCGAGCAGGCGGCCATCGCCCGTCCCGGTCAGTAGCGCGCCGTCCCAGCTGATCGGCTGCACGACCGAGAGTCGCGTCTCGTCTTCGCGAGCCCAGATCACTCCCGCCAGCTCTCGATCGAGGGCTCCGATCCACGCCCCGCCTCCCGGAACGATGAGTCGGTCCTCAACGATGAGCAGACGCCCCTCGAGCGGCTGCCCGATCGATATCGTCGCTAGAGGGTCACCATCCGGAGCACGCACGTTGAAGATTCGCCCGTCCTGGCAGCCGACGTACACGTCGTCGCCGTCCACGGTCACCGACGTCGACACGTCGCATCCCAGAGCCAGGCGCCAGATGATCGATCCGGTTTCGGCAGCGACTCGATACAAATTGCCGTCGGGGGCTGAGAAGATGATGCTCGCGTCGTAGACGGCGGGAGACTCGGCTACATCGGGCCGAAAGCTCTCGCCCTGATGCGGAACATGCCAGACCGGCTCCCCAGATCTCGAATCGAGCGCGACCAGCTCGCCGCGATGATTGCGACCGACGGCGAGGTTCCCGACGCCGATGACATCGGAGCGCGTCAGCGACCATTCGTCCGCCCGCTTCCAGGCCACGCGTCCGGTGCGCACATCGAATGCACGCATTTCAGGCGGCAGGAGCGATTCGGTGCCCGTGATCACGAGATCGCCCAGCAAGAGCGGATCCCCATGGAAGGTTACCTGACCGACATCATCATTGAAGTCGTGGCTCCAGACGATCGAGCCTGATTCGACCTCAAAGGCGTAGTAGACACCGGCGCAGGAGCCGATGTAGGCGACGTTACCCGCGACCGCGGGGGTTACGAAGATTCAGCCGCCAGTGTCGTAGCTCCACAGGACTTCGAGATGGTTCTGCGCCGACGCACACGGCGCAACGGCCAGCAGGAGCGCCAGGCCTAGTTGGTATGCCCGGCCGGATGAAAGGAAGCCGCTAACGTAATTCGACATCGCCAGACAGTTCATAGTAGGTCCTCCCGGCTGGCTGCGCCTCGGCGGCCTGGACGACCACGATGCCATGATGCGCTTGCACATCGTGGAAGGGATGGTCGACGCGCGTAACCGTTGCTCTGCCTGTCTCGTCCAGTGCGAACTCCAGCACGACCTCGGATGCGGGCAGAAGAGAAACGAGTTCGGTGTCCGCTTGCTCGCCAGACGCTGCGCGATCTGCCCAACCGCACTGTCCGGGTTCCAGCTGCTGACCTGAGTCCACGGGACCCGTGACCGTCTGGATGCGCAGGGACCACCGATAGGTGAAGTCACCATCGGCTCCAGCGGACATCTGCAAGGCGGAATACAGGAACGGGCCCCGGCAGATCAGCTGATCGGCCACCGCACGCCGATCGAGCGCGCCGCCGGTGGAGACGGCCCCCAGCGAAACGAGTCCTACGATGACCAGCCACAAGACGGATCGGCTGACTGCCATGAGAAATCCTCCTCTAGCGGTCGGGGCTACAGCTCACCGTTTGAACGCACCACTACAATGAAGGCGAACAGCGCCGTTCGCCATAGCGCTTCGTATGGATTGTAGATGGACAATATGAGGACGCTAACCTGGAGACGTGGTCGCTAGTCCGGCCAGCCGTACTCTGCGGCGATGGCAAGTAGGATCTCGAACCGTATGAGCCCGTTCCCGCCGGCATTGGTCATCACCACCGCTCCTTGACCCGTTGACGGGATCGCCCACAGCACCGACGTCGAGCCCCAGGTCCCGCCTGTGTGGAAGAACGCGAAGGCCTCACCCTCTCCTGTAAGGCCGAACGCCAGACCCCGAGCATCGATGATCGGCATGCCGCGGACCGCGATCTGTGGCGAAACCATCTCCACAGCCAACTCGTGTGAAAGAAATCGATCCGAGACCCCAACGTACGCTCGCATAACCTCGATGCCGAAACGCGCCAAGTCCGTCGGGGTGGCCCAGAGCCCGCCCGCGGCCCGAACTGGGAAGTGATGACGCTTTCCTTCGAACGGCCGGCCACCTTCGTAGTGCTCGCTGGCAGAGCGTTCGCGTAAGTCTTCCGGGAGAGGCTGCTCGAAGGTGCTGGAGCTCATGTCGAGCGGCTCAAACACCGCCGCCTGTACCAACTCCGAAAACCGCTCGCCGGTAACGTCGGCGAGAAGTAGCTCGAGGACCGCGTAGCCGAGGTTGGAGTACTGATACTCGGTGCCCGGCACCCTCGTCACGCGGGTCGGCTGTTCTAACCCGGTCGTTGGATCGGCTTCCAGCATCTCCAGGATCGTGACCGGCGGCGCCGCGCCGGCAACCGAGTAGCAGCACTCGATCCCGCTGTCGGTCCAGCCATCGCTCAAGCCGGCACTGTGGCTCAGCAGGCGGCGGAGTGTGACCTTTTCGACCTCGGTGTACTCGTTCTCAGGGATGCGCCACGAGCGCAGCCACGGATTCACATTTTCGTCTAGGTCGAGACTGCCCCGCTCGACCAACTGCAACGCCGCGGCTGCGGCCACCGTCTTGGCCACCGACCCCGCGTGGAAGAGCGTTCGAGTCGTGACCGGGTCGTCGCTTCCGGCTTCCATGACGCCGTAGCCCCTGGCCCACTCGATCTCGAAGTCCTTGATGACGGCGATGCTGAGGCCCGGCACATCGTAGTGCGCCATCCGCTCTGCGAGCGTCCCCGTCTCGCCCCAGGCGATCTCGCGGTTCTCGCGCATCAGGATCAAGCCGTCCTCGACACGCTCGATGCGTGCTTCTACTTCGGAGGTCGTGCTCTTGGAAGTCGTGTCCTGGCCGGCAGCCGTGGATGCTTCCCTGGATGCAGCGGCATCCGGCCGGCCGCAGCCAGCAAGAATCAGCGCCAGCAGGGTGGTGGGAAGAACACGTAGCTTGTTCACCGTATCAGTTCCCGACCTCCGATGAACTTCCTCGCAACTTAGCGAGCCACTCCTCAAGGATGTCCAAATACTCCGGCGCGTAGTTCGTCCACTCCCGCCGGGGCCTTCGATCCCGCTCCTCGATGCAGCCGCTCTCCGATAGAATGATGTTGTGATCGGTGCCCGGGATGATCTCCACACGGAAGTTCGTGTTCCCGGCGCGCTCCAGCGCCGCGAGATACGCCTGCGCGCCCTGGATCGGATCGACCTGAGTGTCCTTTCCACCGAAGAACGCCAGCACCGGAATCGTGGTCCGCTCGATGACCTGCATAGGATCCCAGTAGTAATCACCCTCGCGGTCATCCGCGTGCCAATCCTCCTTCGGAGCGATCTCGGCTCGCTGGCCGTATTGTGCCAGGCTCTGGAAGGACGGATCAGCGGCCAGCGGCGCCTTGTGTCTCGCGTAATCCTCGTATGTGAGCGCCATCGTGAACGCGCGGATCTCGCCTTCGACGTACTCGAATTTCTCCTCGGGATACCCGGCGCAGACCATCTGCTTGGCCAGTAGGAAGATGCCCTGGTCGACGCCCGCCACGCCGGGACACGAGACCGCGATCATGAAGGCGATATCATCGCTCCTGTCCAGCACACGCGGCATCACATAGCCCGCCTGGCTGATCCCCCAGAGGCCGATCCGCTCGTCGTCGATGTCGGGCCGCTGTTTTAGAAAAGCGATTGCATCAAGCACGATCTGACTACGCTGCTCCAGCAAACGACTGCGGTCGATGCGTCCGGTGGATTCACCGGTGCCCGGCTTGTCCCAGGCGAACGTAGCGTAACCGGCTCGCTGCATACGCTCCATGATCGGCGGGTACGTGACTCCCGAGGTGCGGCTGTTCGGCCCGTCACCGTGCACGAACACGACGACAGGATACGGGCCGTCTCCTGCCGGCAACTCGAGATCGCCGACCAGCTTGAACGGCCCCGAATGAAAGACGACTTCCTCTGTCTCGGGTTCCTGAGCGCTCCCCGTACACGCAACGACGAGCAACAGCCCGATGACCAAAGGTTTCTTGCTCATGATCTCACCCCCACGCTTCGAGGACGCGGCCGCGTCTCGAGCCGCGACGTTCTGCTACCAGGCAAACGTATAAGTGTACTTGAATAG
>JBDHAI010000225.1:0-4571 GCA_039588155.1 Gemmatimonadota bacterium
GGCCAGTCTTTCCAGCGGTTTACCCGATTTCAGGCGCGCGGCGCGGCCGACCTCAAGGGGCCGGAGGGCAACACTCTGCGCTCTGTGCTCGCCCGGCCCAAGCTGCTGGGAGTGCTGTCGTACCTGGCGGCCGCAACCCCACGAGGCTTTCAGCGCCGCGATACGATCACCGGGCTATTCTGGAGCGAGCTGAGCCAGGAGCGGGCCCGGGGCGCGCTTCGCCAGGCGCTCTATCATCTGCGGCAGTCCCTGGGTGAGGGCGTGGTCGTGACGCGGGGTGATGAGGAGGTCGGTCTGGACGCGGACCGATTCTGGAGCGATGTCGCCGCCTTCGAGAGCGCGCTGGAGCGAGGGGACCGGGAGGGGTCGCTGGAGCTCTACCGCGGGGATCTCTTGCCGGGCTTCTACGTGGCCGGCGCACCGGAGTTCGAGCGTTGGCTGGAGGAGCGGCGCGGAGAACTGCGGGAGCGGGCGCGCGTTACCGCGTGGGAGTTGGCGGCGGCCGCCGAGGCGGAGGGGAACGCGGCAGACGCCGCTCGCTGGGCCCGGCAGGCTCTGAGGCTGGCGCCTCTGGACGAGGAAATGGTGCGGCAGGTCATCGAGCTCCTTGGCAGGCTGGGAGACCGTTCGGGCGCGGTGCGGGAGTACGAGGCGTTCGCCAGCCGGCTGGCCGAGGAACTGGAACTGGAGCCGGCGCCGGAGACGCAGGCGCTCATCGAGGCGGTCCGGACGCGCCACGACGTCGAGGCCGGTGAGATCGCTGGCCGGCCGGCAGGCGCGCTGGCTGGGCGCGCTTCCGTGACACCCGCTTCGCCGAACCTGGTTTCGCCGTCTGAGATCGCCGCCGGTGGCCCTTCGGAGCGGCTACGAGACACCAGAGCGTTCCGTCTCGGCCTGGTCATAGGGGCAGCCTTTGTCATCGGCCTCCGCATCGTCTGGGCGTTCAGTTCTAGGGGCGGTGGGCAGCGGTTGGACGAGCGGCGTGTCGTCGTCGCCGTTTTCGACAATCAGACGGGTGACCCGGAGCTCGATCCCCTGGGCCGCATGGCGGCGGATTGGGTTACGCAGGGGCTCGATCAGATCGAGGTGGTCGATGTGGTGCCGAGCACGACCGGCCTCGCCCCACGTCCCGATTTGAGCGGTCCCGGACTTTCGGGTCCGGGTGACGTCCGAGCGCTGGCCGAGGCGACGGGGGCCGGTACGGTCGTCACCGGTGCCTACTATCTCAACGGCGACAGCATCGAGTTCCAGGCGCAGGTGGTCGATGCTCGCAGCGGGGAGCTGCTGAGCGCGGTGGCTCCCGTCGGTGGATCGCCAGACGCTCCGGGCGCCGTTGTGGATACCCTGCGCCAGCGGGTCGCGGGAACCGTCGCGACGGTGTTCGATTCACGCGTGAGTCGCCCGGCCGCGGGAGGCCGAGCTCCTTCATTGGAGGCGTACCGTGCGTACCTCGAGGGCCATCGCGCCTTCCACAGCGGACCGCAATTGCGCCAGGCACTGACGTTCTTCTATCGGGCAGTCGAACTGGATTCGTCATTCCTCGATCCCCGCTTCTACATCGTGCTCGTACATGCGAACCTGGGCGAGTATCAGGCCGCGGATTCCAACGCGCATCTCCTCGTTTCGCACAGGCCGCGCATGAGCGCGTATCAACGTAGCACCCTGGACTGGCAGCTGGCGTTGTTCCGTGGGGATCGCAAAGCGGCACTCGAGGCCGCGCGCGCCAGAGGTGGATTGGACGTCGGAGTCGAGGCGCTCAAGGCGAACCGCCCCCAGGAAGCCGTCGCTGCCTTGAGCGACTCACTGGTAATATCAAGCTGGTATTACCACTGGCTCACGTTGATCGAGGCCCAGCACATGCTCGGCGATTACCGGAGCGAGCTGAGCGAGGCGAGGCGCGGACGAGAGGTGTTTCCCGAGCATCTGAGGATGCTCGAAAGCGAGGTGCGGGCGTTGGCCGCGCTGGGCGACATCGATGCGGTTTGGGAGCGGCTCGACGAGAGCCTGCTGTTGCCGGCGGAGGGCGGTTTCCTACCAGGGGACGTCATGCTCGCTGCCGCCGCGGAGTTTCGTGCTCATGGTTACCGCGCCGCGTCGTTCAGTGTCGCGGATCGTGCCATCGAGTGGTACCGATCGCGTCCGAACGCGGAGATGGCGACGGGTTGGTACCGGTACGGCCTCGCCAATGTCTACTATATGAGAGAACGTTGGGAGGACGCCCAGTTGCTGTTCGAGGAGTTGGCATCCGAGGCGCCGACGGATATCAACATTCGGGGATTCCTGGGGGTTCTGGCAGCCCGGCGCGGTGACAACGAGGCAGCGAGCGCGATCAGCGAAAGCCTGACGGGCATGGCCGCACCCCGCGACTTTGGACGCGACACTTACTGGCAGGCCTGCATCGCGTCCCTGTCCGGCGAGCGCGAGCGGGCCATCGTGCTCCTGCGTGCTGCCTACGCTCAGGGCCGCGCGTTCACGGTCTTCCTGCACCGGGACATGGACCTCGAGCCTCTGCGCGATTACCCGCCGTATCAACGGTTCGCGGAGCCGAAGGGCTAGGCGCCTGCGCTCCCGCGTCGGCGCCTAGCCCCGCGGCATGAGGCGTTCAGGGTTGGGCGGCGGGTCCCTGTCGCAAGTCAACGTCGCCGTCCATGGTGGACAGCGTCAAGTTCGGACCGCCGTTGCCCAGCGTGCCGTACCTGTGCCTCAGCGTGCCCTCGAGCCGGAAGTCCGAATCGATCTTTCCGGCACTCGTGGCGGCCAGCACCCGGGCATTGATGTTGGACGGGACGCGGACGGTCACGTTGCCATTCATCGTCCGGAAGTCCAAGTCACGACCGGGATCGGCCCGGCCGATAGCGGCGCTCACCGATCCGGACATCGAGGCGGCCGCGGCGATTCCCGTGGTCGTCACACTGACGTCGCCGTACATCGTGCTCGCGAACGCGTCGCTCTTAAGGCCCTCGGCCACCACATCGCCGGCCAAGGTGCGACCGACGAACTCTACGCCCGCCGGAACGCTCAGCGTGAACGCCACGTTCACATCGTTGTCGCGTGTGCTCATGTTGCCCGGTAGGCCCGGTAAGCACTCGTTGGGCTTGTGCCCGGGAACATCCGGGTAGACCGCGCATATCGTCACGCCTTCGGCGTGCTGGACGACCTCGATGGTGACGGCGGCCAGATCGCTGTCCCCGCTGGTCTTGATCGCGTGGACGACGACCTCGCTGCCCGAGGTAAACGTGGCCTTTATATCACCGCTGATGTTCTTGATCTCAATCCTGTCGCCTGGCGCGACGGCGCCGCTCCAATCGAATTCCACCGCGGTTGGCTCTGGACCCGTCGGGTCGGCGTCGTCGCAGCCCGCAGCGAGGGCGACGGCGATGGCGGTCACTAGGAGAGCGCGTTTGTATCGCATGATCGTTCCTCCTTTGCACGTTCGGTCCACCAGAACATCCGGTGGCTCGATCGCACCTTAAGGAACGCGCGTATTCTCGCCGTGATCCTGCCGTCACACGGCTCGAGACGGACTCCCCGGGCTAGCCGGCTCCCTTCGCCATCATCTCATCCAACCGGCCCGTTTCGGCGAGCTGGAGCAGATCCTCGTAGCCACCGATGTGCTCGCCGTCGACGAATATCTGCGGGATCGCCTTGGTGCGGGGCAGGCGGCGCAACAGCTCCTCCCGTTGCTCGGCGTCGGAGATGTCGAGGTCGGTGTACGCGATCCCCCTACGAGCGAGGATTTCCTTCGCCTGGTTGCAGTAGCCGCATTGCGGGGTCGAGAAGATCTCGATCTTCATTACGAGTGCGCTACTTCGAGGATCGGCTCGAGCCCTGAGAACACCGGCTCGAGCTCTACGCCCAGGGCATCGCCGAATTTGCTGACTGCGATGTAGGTCGTGATGACGTAGACGGCCTCGACGATCTGCGGCTCCGTGAAATGCTCGTGAAGCCGGTCCCAAACTCCCTTCGACACGCGGTTAGCGTCGACGCCGATCTGCACTGTTAGGTCCATCAACGCCTTCTCGCCATCGGTGAAGTGCGGGCTGGCCTTGTATCGATCGTCGCCGATGTCCGCGATCTTCTCTTCGGAGATCCCCAGCCGCTTGGACAGGGTCTCGTGCTGGACGACACAGTACTGACACTCGTTTCTGTGAGTCGCCTTTAGGATGAGGAGCTCCTTGGTGAGCCAATCGAGCTCGCCGTCCTTCAAGATGGCCATGATGTTGTCCGTGAAGACGGTGCCCAGCTCCGGTGTGTGCCCGAACACTTTGAAGATGTTGAGCAGCATCTCGAACCTGTCTTCGGCTTTGTCGTAGAAGGCGAGTGTCTCGGCGTTTGCCTGGTCGCGTTCGACATAAGAAACAGCCATTGGATCCTCCGGTGGTAGATGGTCGACTGATCGTTAGCTGAGCAGGGCCTCGGCTTGGTTCGCGATGGATACAAGCAGCGGCGCCTCCGGACGGCTGCGCGAGAGGACGCGCAACCCGATGAACAGGCTCAAGAGCGAGCTCGCCGTCGCGACGGGGTCGAGGTGAGCCGCGATTTCGCCCTCGGTCTGACCGTCCTCGATCCTC
>JBDHAI010000226.1:0-4568 GCA_039588155.1 Gemmatimonadota bacterium
CCAACGCCGGCTGCCCACTCGGCTCCCAGACCGTCATGCTCAAGGGGGTGAACGACGAGCCAGCGATCATCAAGGAGTTGGTCCAGAAGCTGGTCAAGAACCGGGTGCGGCCTTACTACCTCTACATGGCCGACCCGGTGGCCGGCGCCGAGCACTTCCGCACTTCGGTCACAAAAGGGCTCGAGATCATGAAGGCGCTCCGCGGTTGGACGTCCGGCCTCTGCATCCCACAGTTCGTCATCGACGCCCCGGGCGGCGGCGGCAAGATCCCACTGCTGCCCCAGTACATCGAAGAGATCAGCGACGACGAGGTGGTGATGCGGAACTACGCCGGGGACCGCTACAGCTATCCTCTGCCCAAGGAGCTGGTTCTGGCTTCTATATTATAAGAGCCCGAATCGCCCCTCTCAGACGTTACACCGATTTTTCGGTAATCGGGTGCCCGGCAAGCGATTGGCGCGTTTCTAGGCCCGTTATGGCCGAAAAAAGGGGTGTTATGTAGGAGACACGCACTTTCACCCCTTAATAACGCCGGTTTTCACCGTCCCCCGCGCCCGGCGACCGCCTCCGGCACGGCGTCCAGCTCCAGACCCCGCCGCGACTCCACCACCCGCACCGCCGCTCGCCCCGACACGGTCAGTCGCTCGATCCGCGCCTGACGATCGCCACCTGTGAAGACTGGCCCGGGCCCGGCTCCCCCGAACCGGGCCGCGAAGACCGCCCGATAGGCCTCCGCGAACTCGTCCGCGTCCGCCTCCGTGTCCCATACCGAGTACCACACCAAAGCCTGATCGCCGCCTCGGGCCAGCAACACGTAGGCATCCCCGTCCCAGCCCGCCGCCGCGGCCGCGGCCAGCCGCCGGTCCCCGAGGTGTTCCTCGAAGAAGATGGTCATCTCCAACTCGCCGAGATCCCAGCCATACACGAGCTCCCAGCCGCGCGGCAGCCCGGAAATGGTCAGCGGCGTGGGTCTATCGCGCTCGCTGAGTATTCGATCGGTGTGCAACAGCTGCTCGGTGGATTCGGGTAGCCACTCGCCCAGCGGGCTCGGGGTGCCGGGCTGGGTTTTCCAAAGCCGCTGGATGTAGCGGGCACCGCCGAGATAAGCGAACAGGAGTGGATCTCGAACGATGGCGGGTGCCTGGGCGAGCAGAGGAAACTGGGAGGGATCGGCCATGGCCGCCGCCATCTCCGGCCCCAGCTCTGGTAGCTGATCGATGCTCGTCGGCGCGCCCGTCGTGACGCTCAACTGCTGGGCGAACATGGCCACTGTTGCGTGGCCCTCCACCGCCGCCTGGATGGCGGAGCGCGCGTCGTTGCTTGTGACCGCATGGGTGAGCGAATCGAGATCGGCGTGCTGGTCCTGCAGGGCATGCACCAGCTCGTGCACGATGACCGCGTCCAGCATGACCCCCGACGCTTCATCGCGGATGAAGAGAACGTTGCGGGCCGGGTCGTAGTATCCAATCGCCTGCTCGAGCAGCAGGTCAACCAAGAGCCTACGAATATCGACCGTGTCCGGGATGAGCCCGAACGCCCTGTACGCCTCCGCCAGGTTTTCGAGGGTGTCACCGGGATACTCTGAATCGAGTCGTGAAAGGAGGTAGGTCTCGAGGGTTTCGGCGCTCGCACGCCGCACGGCCGGTGTTTGCTTCGCCTGCAGCCCTGCGAGCCCCTCGATTTGCGGCATCAGTTCCTCGACCTTGCGCTCGAGCTCCGCGTCGCGCCCGTTCTCCTGCCCTTCCGAGCTCCGGCCGCACGCCAGCCCCATCCACGGCAGCGCGACCGCAATTACCAACCATGCGGATCTAGTCCCGATCACGGCTCGTACTCCGCCCATGCGTCCGGCTCTTGAGTCACCCTTACCTTGGCGAGGCGGACTTCACCCCCCCACTCCTTCGCTAGTACATCGGCGAAACGCGCGTAGAAGAACTCGGCCTGGGCCTCGGCACTCGGGGTCCGCCCCTGGAACGGCTCCAACTCGTTGAGCAACCGGTGGTCGAGCTCGGCGGCGATCGCCGCCAGCCGCGGCTGAATCTGCTCGATGTCGACGACGAATCCGAGCGGCCCAACGTCGTCGGACTTGAGCACCGCCTCGACGGTGTAGCGATGGCCGTGCGTCCGGCCTCCCGGCCCTTCATCTCCGGGGATGAATAGGGCCACATCGTAGGCGGCGCGTACCGCGATACGGTAAGGCATCTCTAGAGAAACGCCGAGTCGCCCAGCGGCGGCGGATCGCAAAAGACGCGCACCTCTCCGCCTTCGACGCCTTCGATGAGCTCGCTCGCTGTCTTACCATCCAGCGGGTGACGCCAATCCGGCAGAATCTCGGCCAGCGGCACGAGCACGAAGGCCCGCTCCGCCATGCGGGGGTGCGGGATCGTCAGGTCCGGCGTCTCGACGACGCGATCGTCGTAGGCAAGGATATCGATGTCTACGGTGCGTGGACCGCCAGGCTCGCCTCGGCCTCGCTCGCGGCCCAGCGCTCTCTCGATCTCATGGACGAACTCCAGCATCGCATTGGGCTTGAGTGGTGTCAGCCCCGTGCAGACGAGATTGAGGAACCAGGGCTGGTCACGCACATCCATCGGTTCCGTCTCGTAGATCGACGACACACGCTCGATGTTGATTTGCCGCCTCAACCTCGCCAGGGCGACTTCCAGATGCCGGACCCGCTCACCGAGGTTCGACCCCAGGCCCAGGATGACCGTCCCCAGAACCGGCTCTTCGTGTGCCTCGACACGTGCGTCGTCCTGTGGCAACCGCTCAGACCCTCCCGTAGCGGTCCTCGAGACGGACCAGGTCGTCGAGTTCGGGCGTAGAGGCCTCCAGAAGGTCCGTCTCGCTGATCGCGGTCATGCGATGCCGGGTCCCCGGCGTGACATTGAAGCTCATTCCCTCTTCCAGCTTGACTTCCTCCAGGGCATCCTCGCTATCGCCCACCAAGAACACGATCGCGCCGCGCAGAACGTGGATCGTCTCGTCCTTTCGCTCATGGTACTGCAGCGACAGGGACTCCCCCTGCTTGATGTGCAGTACCTTCCCCACGTAGCGGTCGGTGTGAGCCCAGATGAGCTCATGACCCCAAGGCTTCTCTACCTTTCGGACCTCGAACCGCACAGCGAGCTCCCTTCCTGTTCCAGTGTTTACTTGAAGAGAACGCGCGCGTATCGGCGCTTCCCACGCTGGATGAGCACGGGCTGAGACGTCCCCACCTGGTGGTCCTTGTCCGACACCCGCTCACCGTCGACCAGCACCGCGCCCTGTCGGATCAGCCGGACGGCCTCGCTGCTCGACGCGGCCAGATTCGCCTCGACCATCAGCCTGGCAAGCCACACCTCGCCGCTGCCCAGCTCGACTTCGAACTCCGGGATGTCTTCCGGCTGCTCGCCCCGGCGCACCACGCGATCGAAGCGCGCTTCCGCGGCCTGAACCGCACCTTCGCCGTGGTAGGTGCGGACGATGTCGCGAGCCAGCGCGCGCTTGGACCCCATGGGATCGCTAGCCAGGCCCGCGAGCGCGGCGGCCAAGTCGGCGCCGCGCAGCGACGAGGCCAGGCGGTACCACTCCTCCAGGAGATCGTCCGGAATCGACATCGTCTTGCCGTACATCTCCTCAGGCGTCTCCGTGATCCCGACATAGTTGTCGTAGGATTTCGACATCTTGCGCAGGCCGTCGGTACCCCGCATCAGCGGAACCGTGACACACACCTGGGGCTCCTGACCGAAACGCTCCTGCAGCGTCCGGCCGACCAACAGATTGAACTTCTGGTCCGTGCCACCCAGCTCGACGTCCGCTTCCAATGCGATGGAGTCGTAACCTTGCATGAGGGGATAGATGAACTCGTGGAGCGAGATAGGTCGCCCTTCCTTGTAGCGACCGGCAAAGTCGTCGCGCTCGAGCATCCGGGCCACTGTGTAGCGAGAGGCCAGCTCCAGAACGTCGGTCAGTTTGAGCTTACCCAGCCAACTGCTGTTGCGAACGACCTGGGTCCGTTTCCGATCCAGGATCTTGAAGACCTGATCCTCGTAGGTCTTCATGTTCTCGCTAATCTCCGCTTCGGTCAGCTGCGGCCGCGTCTCGTCCTGGCCGCTGGGGTCTCCTACCATACCGGTGAAATCGCCGACGACGAAGACGACCTGGTGACCAAGGTCCTGAAAGAGCTTCAGCAGCTGAATGCTCACCGCGTGCCCGAGGTGCAGATCGGGTCGGGTCGGATCGAAACCCTCCTTGACGATCAAACCCTTTCCGGTCTTGCACGCGCGCTCGAGCTTGCGGGCGAGCTCGTCCTCAGGGATGATCTCTGCCGCACCCTCGCGGATCAACTCCAGTTGCTCACGGACCGGTCGAAAACTCGCCAACTCGCACTCCGTCGTTCGGCCGAGAATAGCCGCGCTCTAAACCGCCTCGACATTCCGCAACCAAGCTAGGGGCGGCGCCGGGTGGGGCAAGTAGTCGTCGAGCGGTGTAACAACGGGACGGCGCGACCAAGACCCAGCGAAGAGGGCACGCCTCGTATGAGGCGTGCCCTCTCGACTGACTGCTGCCGGCGGTGTGTTTGCCGGATC
>JBDHAI010000227.1:0-8028 GCA_039588155.1 Gemmatimonadota bacterium
CCATCGGCTTCGCCGCCGCGGTTGGGCTCTTCTTCGGGATCTATCCGGCCCGCCGCGCCGCGAGCCTCGATCCCATCGACGCACTGCGCTACGAGTAAAAAGGGAACGCCGGGGTGCGAAACCCCGGCGTTCATCCCATCGCTAGGTGGTAACGGTTCCGAAATCACTCCATGAGCCGCAGAGGCATGACCAGGCACGTATAGTCATCCTCGCCCCCCACCGGCTGGACCATCGCCGGGCGCTCCGGCGCGCTGAGGCTAATCTTCACCTCCTCGCTGTCGATGTACCTCAGAACTTCCAACAGATATTGGGCGTTGAAGCCGATCTCTAATGCCGCTCCGGTATACTCGACAGGCAGCTCATCCTCCGCCTCACCCAAGTCCGGCGTCTGCACCGTCAGCGCCACCTTCTCCGGCGCAAAGCTCATCCGCACTCGGTGGGTCTGGTCGGAAGCCACAATCGCCATCCGGCGTATCGCCGCCATCAGCTCGTTGCGGTCCGCCACGCACTCCTTGTCACTGTCCTTAGGCAGCACTTGCTCGTAGTTGGGGTACGGACCCTCGATCAGCCGCGTGTACACCTCTGTTCGCTCCGTGCGGAAACCGAGGTGGCTCTCTGAGCGCGCGATCTGGAGTTCGTCCTCAGGGCCGAAGAGGCGTTCCACCTGCTGGAGACCCTTGGGCGGTACGATCAGGTCTTCGTCGCGCGCTGGCCCCGCCTCCAGCTTGACCGACATCTTCGCTAAACGATGACCGTTCGTCGCCACCATCAGCATCTGACCGCCACGCACCTGCCACAGCACGCCGTTCAACACCGGACGCGTCTCCTCGCTGGACACAGCGAAGCTCGTATGGGCACTTAACCTCTGGACCTCACCTCCCCGCAACGACCACCCGTCGCCGAAAGGCACATCTGGGAAGGACGGGTACTCGTCGCTAGGCAGGCTATTCAAGCGGAACTTGGCCTTTCCACACACCAGAGCCACCCTACTGGCGTCGGACTTCAGCTCAACGGGAGCGTGAGGCAGCTCCCGAGCGATCTCCGCGACTTTCTTCGCCGGCACGGTCAGCGCCCCTTCCCGCTCGACCTCCGCTGGCGTCTGGACGCTAACCGAGATGTCCAGGTCCGTACCGCGCACCCGAAGACCGTCTTTTACCGTTTCCACCAGGATGTTGGAGAGCACCGGTAGTGTTGTGCGGCTAGGGATCGTGGCCGCCACGGCGGACAGGCCCTTCTGAAAGTTCTCCCGCGTTATTGTCACCTTCATGAGGCTTCCACCTGTGCGTTTAGGGTCTGGCAGGTTCCCACATCGGTTGTTCTAGAACTACTACAGATTAATGGAATCTTAGTAGTAGTAGTAGGGCTGTGGATTCGTGGGCAAGTGCTTGGCGAAGAGTCAGAAGCGCCGTGAGCTACGAACACGCCGGCAGTCTGGAGCGGTGGAAAGTGGCCGCGGACCTGGACGGTGGCTTTCCCCAGTATTGGGGAAAGCCACCGGGTATCTGCCCTTCTCCCCGTCCTCTCCCTGCGCATTCCCCACCTCCTTCTACGGCCCGCGCGCTTCCAGCCCTGCCAAAGGCTATCGTAACTCCGCCTGCAGTGTCTCCACCTTTCCACGGAAGTCGGGGTCGGCAGCAAGCTGGGCCTCGACCTTCTGGATGGAGTGGATGACAGTGGAGTGATCGCGCCCGCCGAAGCGCAGGCCGATGTGTGTATACGGTAGGTTCAGGAGGCTCTTCTCTAGGAACATGGCGATTTGCCTCGGTTCGGTCACGCGGCGCTCGCGGCTTTTGGACTGTAGGTCGGCAACGGCCACGCCGAACGCTTCTGCTACAGCCTGTTCGATCTTTTCGGGACTCAGGTCCCGGGGCACGCCACGCTTTCCACCCAGCACTTCCTCAGCTAGCCCCGCCGTGATCTCGCGGCGCGTTAACGAGCTGTAGGCGAGCAGCTTGATGATCGCGCCCTCGAGTTCGCGCACGGACGACCGGCACTGCTCGGCGATGAATGTCAGCACGTCGTGCCGTATCGAAAGACCGTCTTGTGCCGCCTTAGTTTGCAGAATCGCGACCCGCGTTTCAAAGTCCGGTGCCCGCACATCCGTCACCAAGCCCCATTCGAAGCGAGAAACCAGGCGTTCCTGAAGTCTGGGTATCTCTTTCGGCGGCCGGTCGCTCGTCAGCACGATCTGCTTTTGCGCATCGTGCAAGGCGTTAAAGGTGTGGAAGAACTCCTCCTGCGTCCCTTCCTTGCCGGCCAGGAAGTGGGCATCATCCACGAGCAGCAGGTCGATGCGGCGGTAGCGGTTGTGAAACTCCGTCGTTTTGCGTGCCTGGATGGCGGCGATGAGCTCGTTGGTGAATTGCTCGGTAGGCACGTAGGCCACTCGGGTGCCTGGGGCCTTCTCGAGCACGGAGTTGGCAATCGCTTGCATCAAGTGCGTTTTTCCCAGCCCCACACCGCCGTAGATGAACAGCGGGTTGTAGGCGCGACCGGGCGCGTCGGCGACGGCTTGGCAAGCCGCTGCCGACAGCTCGTTGTTGCCGCCGACCACAAAGTTGCTGAGAGTATAGCGCGGGTTGAGCTTGCCGATGACCAGGGCAGCCGGGTCCGCTGAAGCGCTGGTGGGCTGAGATGGCACCGCTGCAGCGGGTTCCTCCAGCCCAACGCCAGGCATCTCGGAGAAGAATGGGCGAGCGGTTTCGCCGTCGGCCCGGGCTTCAAAGCTCAGGCTGAAGTTCTCGCCCAAGATGGCGCGGGCGGCGGTGCCCAGCAGCTCGCCGTACTTGTCTTCGATCCACTCGATGGCGAAGTCGCTGGGTGCGGCGACGACCAGGACATTGCTGGAGAGTGCCACGGCTTCTGTGGCGGCCAGCCAGGTGCGGAAGCTCTGCTCGGGAAGCTTGGCCCTAGCGCCCTCCAGGATTTTCGACCAGGCTTCCTCTGCGGTCAGCTCCATCAGCAAGGGACTCGACGGGGGTGAAAAACGCTGTTGCTCGGATCAGTGGGGCGCGGCAGACGGCTCGGCCGCGCGCCATCTTAGACGCAACGTTGATGGAAAGTCAAGGTAATCGAAAGTTTGTACGCTAGAGCTCGAAGAACCGCTCGACGAATTTGGCAGACTTGTGAGTCCGAGGCTCGAACGGATCGATGATGCGGCTTCGTGATCTGCGCCTCGGGCCTGGTGTCGTGGTGGCTGCGGCGTTTATCGGGCCGGGGACCGTTACGACGGCGACGGTGGCAGGCTCCAGGTATGCGTTTGCGCTGCTATGGGCGCTGGTGTTCGCTGTCATCGCCACTCTGGTGCTTCAGGAGATGTCGGCACGCTTGGGTGTAGTCGGGGGCATGGGCTTGGGGGAAGCCATGCGGCGCCGGTTCAGCGGGGGTACGGCGCGTGTGCTCTCCGCGGCTTTGGTGATCGCTGCCATTCTCCTCGGGAACGCTGCGTATGAGACGGGCAATCTGCTGGGCGGACTCGGCCTTCAGGAGCTACTCGGTGGCAGCGGTCGCTTCTGGGGTCCACTGATGGGTTTGGCCGCCTTCTTCGTGCTGTGGACGGGCCGTTACCGCTGGGTGGAGCGCGTGCTCGTTGGGATGGTCGCGGTGATGGGCGTGGTCTTCTTGACGACGGCAGTCGCCACCGGCCCGGCTGCCGGTCGCTTGCTCGCCGGCCTCTGGCCTAGCGGCCTCGCCGACCGCGCGGCTGTGCTCACGGCGCTTGGACTCGTGGGCACGACGGTTGTGCCTTACAACCTGTTTCTTCATGCGTCGGCTGCTCACGAGCGCTGGAAAGGTGAAACGCACCTCGCCGCAGCCCGAGCGGACACGGCGATTTCCGTCAGTCTGGGTGGCGTGATATCGATCGCGGTGTTGGTCACCGCCGCCGCGCTGCCGGCGGCCGCGCGGGTGACCAATGCGGCCGATATGTCGCAGGCGCTTGAGCCCATACTGGGTCGTTGGGCAGGTGTCTTCTTCGCGTTCGGATTGCTGGCTGCCGGGATGTCGTCGGCTATCACAGCTCCACTTGCGGCCGCCTACGCGACGTGTGGAGTGATGGGTTGGGACAGCGACTTGAGAACGACTCGTGCGCGTGCTGTGTGGGTGCCCGTGCTCGCGGCGGGCGTACTGTTCTCGCTCTTGGCTTTGCGCCCCATCCCGGCGATCATCTTCGCGCAAGCCGCCAACGGCCTGCTGCTACCCATCGTCGCCGTCTTCTTGCTGTATCTGGTCAACGACAGGACTTTGCTTGGCGCGCGCACCAACGGCCTCGCCAGCAACCTCTTGGGTGCGACGATGGTTCTCGTCGCCGCAGCTCTGGGTGTACGGTCATTGATTCTCGCCCTCGTGGGCCTCTGACGCGAATCAGAGCCCGGCTTGATCGGGGACGCGCTGGCGTATATTATTCGGCCCCTTTTCCAGTGAGTAGTCTTTGTTTGGCAAGGATATCTAAAGGTCGACCCCATGAAACCGACCTACCGCCCACGCAATCGCAGGCGTCTGCGGAAGCACGGCTTCCGGGCACGGATGAGGACGAAGGCAGGCCGCCGCCTGCTGGCCCGGCGTCGCCGCAAGGGACGCAAGCGCTTGGCGGCAAACGTCCCGAAGAAGTAACAGCCATAACGAGTCGCGGTTACAGGTTCCCGCGGGGCGCGCGGATTCGCCGCCAAGCGGACATCCGGGCACTGTATCGCCGGGGGAAGCGGAGACGGACGGATCACTTGGACGTGTTCGTCGCCGAATCCCCCGTTTTGCGTCCACGTCTGGCGCTGGTGGTGCCGAAGCACAGACACAAGATTGTGGAGCGCAACCGGGTCAAGCGTTGGCTGAGGGAGAGCGCACGCCTGGAACTCCTGCCGCGTTGTCGCGAGTCGGCTGTAGCGATAGATGTGCTGGTCCGGGCCCGCCCCGAGGCCTATGAGGCCGGCTTCGACCAGCTAAGGAAAGAGATCGGAGAATTGGCGGAACAGCTATGCTAGCACGGCTCCTAGTGCTGTTGGTGCGCGGCTACCAGGTCGCGATATCACCGCTGCTGCCACCGTCGTGCCGCTACACGCCGAGCTGCTCGGAGTATGCCGTTCGGGCGCTCGAGCGCCACGGCGCCCTGAGGGGGGTCTGGTTGGCTGCCCGGCGATTGGGCCGCTGCCACCCGCTCGGTCGCGGCGGCTACGACCCGGTACCGTAGAACATGGATAACGAGAAGCGCCTCATTTTGGCGATCGTGTTGATGCTGGCGGTGGTCTTCGGCGTCAACCTTCTTTTCCCTCCTGCGCGGCCGCCCGAACCTGCGGCCGAAGAGGAAAGCGCTGAGCCGGTCGCCGGCCCGGTCGAATCCACGCCTGCGGCACCCGATACAGTGGTGCAGCCCGAGGGCCTGCTGGTCCCCGCCGACACCGCCGTTCTTCCGACCCTCGGGGAAGCCGAGCCACCGTCCATCGAAGACACCGTTTGGGTCACAGGGCCGCTGTATCGATTCGGCTTCGCTCAGACGGGTGGGCGTTTGGTGTCCGCACGGATGACGGAGTTCGAATCGCTTGCCGAGGCAAGCAAGGGACAGCCTGTGGAGTTGGTACCGCCAGGGGCTGAGAACTTCTTCACCCACCAGTGGCTGGTCGGCGACGACACTCTGGACCTGCGGAGCGCGCGCTTCGAGTTCACGCCGAGCTCGGGCCTGACGCTGGCTGAGGGCGGCGAGCCACAAAACCTCACGCTGACTTACCGGTACCCGGGTACCGAATTCCGCGTCGAGCTGGACTACACCTTCAAGCCGGACAGTTACGTCGTCGACCTGCGAGGTCAGCTCGTGGGCGGTCCGGCCCGAGGGTGGTGGGCCATGGGCCTCGGCCCTGGACTGCAGAGCAACGCTTCGGATCCCGAGGCCGATTACAAGTCCAACCTCGCCTTCAGCGCCAAAGGCCTCGGTGGGATCGTCTCACAAAAGGTGGCGGACGTGGCTGTCGGTGAGCGTCTCACCCTGGACGGCCCCTTCGACTGGGTCGCCGTGCGCACCAAGTACTTTGTGACGGCGGTCGTGCTCCCTATCGCCGCCGGCGAGGAGGGTCGCTTTGGCGGCCTGATCATCACCGGGCTGCAGGCGCCTTTCCGCGCCCAAGGCGTCGCCAGCTTCCCTGTGAGTCGCGACGGCGACTTCAACTACAGCATCTACATCGGGCCTCAGGACTACGGCCGGTTGCAGGCGGTCGGGCGCGATCTGCACCAGGTCACCCCCTACGGCTATAAGTGGCTCCAACCCGTGTTGCGGCCGTTGGCCGGCGCGATCACGACGCTGCTGGTGTGGATGCACCGTTTCTTGGGTCTCGGGTATGGCTGGATCCTCATCATCTTCGGCATCGGCATCCGGGTCGTGCTCTTCCCGCTCTATCAGAAGAGCATGCGATCGCAGATGGCAACGATGCGCGTGCAGCCGCTGATGAAAGAGATCCAGGAGAAGCACAAGAACGAGCCGCAGAAGCTTCAGCAGGAGATGATGAAGCTGTATCGGGAACACAAGGTGAACCCGCTCGGCGGATGTCTGCCCATGCTGCTGCCATTCCCGATCCTCATCGCGCTTTTCTTCGTCTTCCGCGACACGATCGAATTCCGTGGCGTGCCGTTTCTTTGGCTGCCCGATCTGTCGCGCCCCGATCCGTTTTACATCATCCCCGTGTTGATGGGCGCGTCCGTCTTCCTGCTGCAATGGATCACCCAGCGGACGATGCCGCAGAGCAATCCGCAGATGAAGATGATGATGTGGATCATGCCGATCATGCTTACAGTACTGTTCCTCAACTTCGCCTCGGGCCTCAACCTCTATTACGCCACCATGAACCTGGCTTCACTGCCCCAGCAGCTCTACCTGGCCAAGGAGCGGAAAGCCGCCGCGGCCCTGCCACCGCTGAGCGAAAAGACGCCAGAGCCCCGCAAGAAGGCCAAAACCTAGGGCATCGCAGGAGGAGGATGAAAGCGAAGCCGGCGATGGAGACGGATTGGACACGATAGCCGCCATCTCCACGGCGCCGGGACGGGCCGCCATCGCCGTGGTGCGTGTCTCCGGACCCGATGTGGCCGCGCTTCTTGCACGCGTGCTCGACGCCGACGAGCTAACCGAGCGGAAGCCAGCCCTCCGCTGGCTCGTTCACCCGGACGAGGGAGAGCGGATTGACCAGGTGCTGGCGACCTATTACCGGGCGCCTCAGAGCTACACCGGTGAGGACATGCTGGAGTTGAGCTGTCACGGTGGGCCCCTGGGACCTCAGCTCGTCCTCGATGCGATCCTCGCCGCCGGCGCGCGCCCGGCCCAGGCGGGCGAGTTCACGCGCAGGGCGTTTCTCAACGGCAAGCTCGATCTGCTCCAGGCGGAGGCTGTCCTCGACCTCGTGGACGGGCGCTCAGCGGCCCAACACCGCGCTGCCGTGCACCAGCTCGACCGTGGCCTCTCGCGCCGCATCGACGAGCTGCGTGAGGCCATCATCCACTGCGAAGCACTCCTGGCTTACGACATAGACTTCCCGGAGGAGGATGCGGGTCCCGTTACTTCGGAGGAGATCATTTCGGCGGCGCAAAAGGTGGTGGCGCGGATCGAGCGGCTCCTCGACACCGCCGCCGAGGGTGAGCTGCTCCGGGATGGCGCGCTCACGGTCATCGCCGGGCGACCCAACGCCGGGAAATCCAGCCTGCTCAACGCCCTGTGCGGGTTCGAGCGGGTCATCGTCACCGAGGAACCGGGCACGACCCGGGACGCAGTGGAGGCCGTCGTCTCTTTGGGTGGGTACCCCTTCAGGCTAGTGGACACCGCAGGCCTGCGTGATTCGGGGGAGAAGGTCGAGCGACTCGGCATCGAGGTCGCTCGCCGATATCTGGCTTCTGCCGATCTCGTACTCTTCTGCGTGGAAGCGGGGCGTCCCCTCTCGACGGAGGAGCAGCGCTTCCTGGATGAGATCGAGTCCGGCGTAATCCTCCGGGTACGCACCAAGAGTGACCTGGTAGACGGTATGGCTACCGGGGCTGCGGAAGCCGGCGATCCTCGAGAGG
>JBDHAI010000228.1:0-4538 GCA_039588155.1 Gemmatimonadota bacterium
GGCCGCCGTGATACGCGGTCAGGCCACCACCCCGCTTGGCCGCCCAGGCGTGCGCCGCCTCGTGCAGCACGGTCGAGAAGAGGAATACGGCGTAGTAAACGAGCGCTTCACCCAGTTCGGGCATGTCACCTCGGCTTTTCTCGTGGTAGGGAGGTCGAGATTTCGCCAAGTTGCGCTTTGCGGGGCTCTGCGGCAACGGCCCTCGCCCGGCAAAAGCTGCATAGCCAGGCAAAAGTCTAGCATCTCCGTTTCACGACCGATGCTCTAACTCGCGTGTGAGTCACGACCTGAGTTCAAGCGCCAACTGGTCCGAGGATTGCTCTTCAGTCTGTGACACCCATCCTGTCCAACGCCGTCCCGTCAACGGCAGACCCAGGCTGTGAGGAACGGACATGGCGACCTTCTTGAAGGGCTTGCGAGGTAACGACGAGCTGCGCGAGATGCTTCGGCGTATCGAGAGCGGTAAGAGCGAACTGAATCTGCTTGTCGAACGTGCGGAGACTTCGGCGCGCGAACTGAATCGCATCTCGGGTCCGCTGCTGGAGACACGGCGGACGATGGACGTGATCGAGCGGAGGCTGAAGACGCTCGAAGAGGATGTGAGTGTCGTCGATAGCCTGCGGGTCAAGCTGGCAAACGTGGAGAAGAGCTCGCTCGACTTGGCTGCTACGCAGTCGCGGGTCGAATCCCAGCTGGCGAAGGCGTCCGAGAACGTCGAGCGCATCGTCGATCGCATGGTGGAAGTCGAGGCGAACGTCGACCAGGCCCAGGAGCTCAAGCAGGAGATCTCCGAATTCCTGGCGCACGAGGCGCCGTTCCGCGGATTGCGCAAAGACGCGGATGAACTGGGCCGGCGCGTGCGTGACGCGGGCGATGGTTTGAACCGCTTGCGCGAGCGACAGGACGAGATGTCGCGTTCTTACCAGCAAGCGGTCGCGCGCCTCGAGTCGCTCGAGGCGGATCAGCAGGAGGCGGCGCGGGGGACTGAGGAGACGAGTCGGCGCGCTGCCGAGATTCAGGCAACGCTGGCGGAAATGGGCGACGCGGCCAAGGAAGTCGTCGATACGCGCCACCAGCTCACCACGCTCAATTCGCTTGCCGATCAGGTCGCACAAAAGACGGCGGCACTGGAGAAGCAGCGGGATGCGATCGATCGAGCGGCCGACCAGGCGTCGCACCTGGCCGAGCTGATGCGAGAGATCGAGTCGGGCAGGGAGAGGCACGACGAGTATCGTGACGCGCTCACGGCTATCGAGTCCGACCTCGTACTACTCCAATCTCAGCAAGAGGCGGCGCTGACCCGCACGGAGGAGATTGCGGCACACCAGAAGGAGATCGAGACCTCCGAGCAGGCCGCGGCCAGGGAACTGGCCGACCTGAACGAGCGACTGCGTCGGAACGTCGAGCGCTTCGAGCTCGACAACCGCGGGCTGGAAAACGTCAGCCAACGGATCGCAGACCTGCGCTCGTCCTTGACCGACTGCGAGTCCCGGTTCGTCGGCCTCGAGAAGAGCGGAGCGGACGTCAGCGAGCTGTCTTGCCGTGCGAACGCGCTCGTGGCACAGGTCAATTCGATCAGCGGTGATTTGCAGAAACTCTCCGACGAAGGCGAGCGCGCCTGCGCCTTGCGCTCCGATCTCGAGGGGCTGAGCGAGTCGGTGGATTCGCTGTCCGGTCAGGTCGGTCGTTTGGAGGAGGCGCGACCTGCGATCGACGCGGGCTTGCGCGATCTGGGCAATCTGAACCGCAGTCGCGAAACTGTGAAGGAAAACCTCGAGCAGATGCGCTCGGTCCACAACGAGATTATGCGCGTGAGGGAAGAGCAATCCGAGACGGAGACGTGGCTGACCAACACTGACGGCACGCTTAAGGAGTTCCGGGACCGGGTCCGCGAGCTGTTCAGTATGCGGCCGGCGCTCGAGTCGGTGAGTCGCGAAGTCGAGCGGGCGAGCGAGGCCATGTCGTCGATCGAGTCACGGCGCGAATTCGTCGAGGAGGTGCACGGGCGCCTAGACGAGCTGGGCTCGCTGGCAGCCGAGATCGACGCGCGGAGCAAAGGCATGCTGGCGCGTATGGATACAGTGGAGACGCGATTCACAGCGCTATCCTCCAAGGCCGAGGATGCCGAGAGGGTAGCTGACCAGATGGAGGGGGTCAGCGCCGCGGTCGAGGAAGCGGACCAGCGCATGACCGAGGTGGCCAAAGTCATCTACGCCCTCGAGAACCGCTCCGAGCACCTGCAGAGCCTCTCGGAACGGGTCCGCTTTATCGGTCGCGAGCTGGACCAGCGCCAGGCGGCGCTGGAGAAGGCGACGGAGCATCTCGCCCGGGCCTCGACCCTCCGGCAAGAGGCCGCCGACGACGTCCAACGGCTCGAGCAGATGACCCACTCGCTGGGTGATACCATCGGGTCGGTGGAAGAACGGGCGGAACGGTTAGACGCTCTGTCCGGCGGACTGGACGATCGTGCCCGGCGCATAGAGCGGGCCGAAGGGCGCATCGCCGGTTTCGAGTCACAGCTGGTCAAGTGGGAACGCTCGGAATCCGAGCTGTCGCAAGCGCTTGGCCAACTCGAGTCACGTCAGACCACGGTCGACACGCTGCAGGCGGACATCAAGCATATGTTCGAGATGGCGGAGCGCACCGTAGAGAGCGCCCGCTCGATCGCCAGCGCACAGCGCGAAATCGAGATGACCCGTGGCGAGCTCGAGGTCGTCGTCGAGCGCTTGCGTGCCGCGGAGAAGCTCGGCGATTCGCTGGAAGGCCGCAAACGCAAGATCGAGCGGGCTGAAGGTCGACTGGCTCGTGCGGATGCGTTGCTGATCGAGATTCAGTCGAGCCTCGAGACGCTGGAGAGTCAGAAGACCTTGGTCGAGTACGTCGTCGAGAAGGCCGGTGCGCTCACCTTCCAGGTCAAGCACGCCGAGGCGTTGATCGACACTCTGCGGGAAGAACGCGAGCTCACCGGTCGCATGAAGAGCGCCTTCGACCGACTGGTCGACGACCCCGACCTGGCCGCCGAAGCGAGCTGATCGACAACCCTCCCGCCAACAACCCGAGGCGTGGACCCGCGGGGCAACGGCCGAGCGGCCGTTGCTCCGGCCTCGGGCGTTTTTTAGGCTTGACACTGTGTACTGTTTAGTATATACTCTACACTATGACGGCCTTCGGAGATTTCGTCAGAACGACCCGTGAGCAGCTGCGGCAGGCGAACGCGAGTTACTCGCTGCGCAAGACGGCGGAGCGGATCGGCGTCCAGCCCTCCTACCTCAGCAAGATCGAGCGGGGCGACGTGGCGCCGCCGTCAGAGGAGACGGTCGTGCGACTGGCTGAGGATCTGCAGATCGATGCCGATCTGCTGCTGGCGCTGGCCGGCAAAGTATCGAGTGATTTGCAGGAGACGATCCGCAAGCGGCCGCAGCTGTTCGCGGAGCTGATACGTGAGATGCGAGACATGCCCGACCGCGCGGTGCTGCGATTGGTCCGTGAGGTGCGGGATGGGGAATGGTGATAGTCGCACCATCAGACTGGAGTATGATGAGATGATCGAGCTTCGCGATAACGCCCTGGTCTTTTCGTTTCCCGACGTTCATGAGAACGCGGTGCTCGAGGTCGACTTCGAGCGCACCCTGCGCATCCCCGACGACGGGAAGGACTATCCGCTGCCACCGGGCCTCGAGCGTTTTCCACTGCGGCACGTGGACGATTTTGCCCGGCGTGTTCCTGAAAGCTGGCTGCGTCACGGCGGCGTCTTGTTGCCCATGTACCAATCGGAGGCGCTCTGGCTCAATTTCTCGCCACACTATGAGGGCGACTGGAGCGCCTATCCATTCGCGATCAAGATCGCCACCGGCAAGATCGACGCGGTCACGGGAAAGCCGTGGACCAACGGTCTCAATCGCAAGCCTCAGGACTACGTCGTGGCACCGAAGCAGCCCTGGCTGGATGGCTACTGCGTCGAGGAGGGTGTGATTCGGCAGTTCGTCGCCATGCCGTTGGGCAGCGGGTACAGTGTGGAGGAGCAGATCACCAGCGAGGCCGAGCACGGCGGACTGCAGATCATCGCCTATCCACTCAAGCGCGAAGTCTACGAACGAAAGGCGCGACGCTTGGCGCGCTTCGCCGGTCCCGCTGTCGCCTACCAGTTATCTGCGGTTGGGGATATGGGCCTCGCGCCGGGCGGACGTATGCGTCAGCAGATCTACAAAGACAGCTATTCCTTAGCGGATTGGGACACGGCGCATTCCAGCCGCTGCTTCGTTCATATCGCCAACTCGCTGGTCTGGCGCTCGATCACGAGCGAGAACCCGCCGACCGTAGCACCGACGGCGCGGGAATACACAGAGGCCGGCCTTCCCTGGTTCAACTATTACGCCGCGGATATGGAGGCGCTCTCAGGCGCCAGCGCTCTGGCCGGCATCAAGAGCGTCGCCGAGCTCGGCGCGGAAAAGGCAGATGTCCCGCTACCGGAGAACGAGTCCGTGACGCCGGAGAAGGTCATCGAGATTCGCCACGGGTTGCGGGTGGGACAGGTGAGG
>JBDHAI010000229.1:0-4532 GCA_039588155.1 Gemmatimonadota bacterium
GCCCAGGCGGCCACCTCCCTCGCAAAGCACCGCTCGCACCTTTCGCTTCCAGAGGGCGGCAAGAACTGCACCAAGTGCCAGACCCTCGGTGTCCGTGTCCTGCGAAACGCGGATGACCTCGGCGCCCTTCGCTTCCAACTCCGCCGCCCGATCCGCGCTGGCGCCGTAACCCGCGAAGACCCATAGGGGGACGTCGCGCGCCGTCTGCACGAGTTGCGAGCCCGGCGGCAACCTCAGGCTCGAATCGAGGACGATTCGCGCTGGCGCCACGCGAGGCACGCTCCATTCGCGAATCGTCAACAACGGATCGTCGGCCAGGGCCGTGCCGATTCCGATCATGATCGCGTCGTGTCCGGCACGCAGCCGGTGGGCCTCGGCCACGGCTTCACCCTGAGTGAGGCGGGTGGAGGTTCCCGGCCCCTCCGACAATCGCGCGTCGAGGGACAAGGCATACTTCAACGCCACGAACGGCCGACTCGCGCGATGGGCGTGGTGGTGGACGGCGTTCAGATCGTGCGCTTCTTGCTCGCAAACGCCCATTTCCACCTCGATCCCCTGGTCCCTCATCCAGGCTGCGCCGCCGCGGGCGTCTGAATTGACCTCGACCGCACCACAGACCACGCGGGAGACACCCGCGTCCGCGATCGCGCGTGTGCACGGGCCCGTCTTTCCCGTGTGGTGGCACGGTTCCAGGACGACGTACAATGTGGCGCCCCGCGCCCTCTCTCCCGCGGCATCCAGGGCAACCACCTCAGCGTGCGGGCCTCCCCATTCGCCGTGGTACCCCTCGGCGACGACGACGCCGTCGCGCACCAACACCGCGGCAACCATCGGATTCGGGGCCACCCGCCCCCAGCCTCGCAGGGCGAGCGCGAGGGCGCGGCGCATGTGAACCGCATCTTGATCCTGGGTCAAAGCGAGGCCCTTATACCTATGGAACCAAAGAAGTTACCGGATGTCAGCTCACCGCCGCTCGATGTAGTGAGGGTTGCGTTTTGCTGCCAGCCCAACTCGGCGACGATGTTGAGGAAAAGAACGATATAAGAAACGTCGACGAAGGCGGACCAGCGGTTCGAGGTGAGGGAGGCGCGCGACTCCGCGGGAATGATCGGAACGGGTCCGCCCGCGGAGTCGGTGATCAGCAGGTCGACGTCGCTCTGATAGCGGTCCCAACCCAAAGTAAAGGCGAGGGCAATGGCGACGAAGCTCTTGCTGAGCCCGGCGCGGAAGCTGGAAATACTCAGGTCCATCCCGAACTGGGCGTCGCTGCCGCCGGTGACGCTCCCGTACTGGATCCGACCGGTCCATTGATACTCAGCAGAGAGCGAAATTCCGGGCGCCGTGAACGATTCGCGCAGGATCCCGATCCTGCCGCCGAGGCCGAAGGCGGTGACGTCGTTGCGGAAACCTTCCCCGGCGGGGAGGATGAGCGGCCCCAGCGAGCCGAGCAGTTCGACGGAGGCGAACCCGCCAAGTGTCGATCCCAGCTTGAGACCGTCAAAGACGCCGACGGACAGATCGAGTTGCGGGCTGACGATCGAGAAGTCGCGAGTGCCGACGGGCTGGTCGGGTGCGTCGGGGAAGTCGATGATGTCGGGCAACTGCGCCCAAACGAAGTTGATGCGCCCTCCAAAGAACACACGTGGAATGAAGCGGAACTTGGTACCAATCGGACTGGCCGTGCCGAGCACCGGGTTCCCGCCGGCCGCAGCCAACCCTAGTTCTGGCTGAACCAGCTGGATGGCGGCCGCCGCGTCGCGACAGAGCGCAAGCTCTGCGGCGCTGGGGCTCTCGGCCAGGCAACGCGCCGACAGGTTGGAATCGATGCCGTCCTGTGCGGCGAGTAGGATCGGCGTGGCGAGGCCGCAGATAACGGTGGCCAGTTGGGTCAGACGCTTCATCAGGCTCCGAGTCCCGTCACATCTGCTCCGGCGCTTCGATTCCCAGCAGTCGGAGGCCGCTCTTGAGCACCGCCTCCGCCGCTCTGACGACGACCAGTCGAGCCCGGGTAACGTGGTCCACTTGGCCCAGAATCCGTAGCGCCGGGTCGCGGGTACCGGCGTGGTACCAGCTGTTCAGGTGATTGGCCACGTCTTCGAGGTAGGCGGTGAGGCGGTGAGGTTCTCGGTTCAAGGCCGCGGCGTCGATGACTTCGGGAAAATCGAGCAGTGCCTTGGTCATCTCGAACGCCGCCACCTCAGTTAGCGGCGAGAGATCGGCGTCGAGGTCGATACCCTCCGGGTCGATTTCACCGCGGCGGTAGACGCTGCGGATCCGGGCGTGCGCGTATTGCACCTTATAGACGGGGTTCTTCTCCGATCGTTCCTTGGCGAGGTCGAGGTCGAAGATCATCTGTTGTTGGGGTCCGCGCTCGAGGAAGAAGTAACGTGCGACGTCGGTTCCGACGTCTTCGATCAACTCTCGCAGCGTCACGAACTCGCCCGACCGCTTGCTGAACTTCACCTCTTCGCCGCCCCGTTCAACTCGCACCAGCTGCACGATGACCGCCTGAAAGAAGTCGCGTCCGAGCCCGAGAGCCTCCATCGCCGCGGTCATCCGCGGGACGTAGCCGTGGTGATCCGATCCCCATACATCGATCGCCTTTTGGAAACCGCGTACCGCCTTGTCCCGGTGGTAGGCGATGTCGGGCAGGAAGTAGGTGTAGGCGCCGTCACTTTTCACGAGCACACGGTCTTTATCATCGCCAAAGGCGGTAGTACGCAACCAACTCGCGCCATCCCGCTGATAGATCAACCCGCGGCCTTCGAGATCGGCCCGCGTGGCATCGATCTGACCCGACTCGCGAATCGCCGTCTCCGAACTGAACTGATCGAACTCCACCCGCAGCGCGCGCATGTCTTCCCGCTGTTCTTGCTCGATGCGCCCGAGGGCGTAGTCGCGGACCCATTGCCGTTCGTCGCTGCCCCACCCGGCTCCGAGGCGGTCGCCATACTCTTGCTCGAGCGCCCGGGCCAACTCGGAGACGTACTCGCCGTGATACCCACCTTCGGGTACGGCCACTTCATGGCCGTGCAGCTGCTGAAACCGTGCCTCGATCGAGTCCACCAGCTTGCCGATCTGAATCCCTGCGTCGTTCACGTAGAATTCGCGAGACACCTCGTGACCCGTGAACCCGAGCAGGCGGGCGATGGTGTCGCCCACGGCGGCGCCGCGTCCGTGGCCGACGTGTAGAGGCCCGGTCGGATTCGCCGAGACGAACTCGACGTTGACACGTTGGCCACCACCCCAACTACTGCGGCCGTACGACGAGCCCGCCCGCGCTATCTCGCGTAGCCGCTCTCGCAGATACTCGGGACTGACGCTGAAATTGATGAAACCCGGGCCGGCGATCTCGGCCCGATCGATCTGCAGAGACGATAGATCGAGAGCTTCGGTGATGGCCTGAGCGACGTCGCGCGGCTTGCGCTTCAGTCGCGGTGCCAGGATCATCGCCAGGTTGGTGGAGATGTCGCCGTGAGCAGCTTCCCTTGGGCGTTCGAGCAAGACCTCGATGTCGTTCCCCGCCCCCAGCTGCTGCGCGGCACTGATCAGCGCCTGAGTCAGTTCGGGGAAGCGCATCTACTTCGAGTCCTTCTTAGACTCTGGTTTCTTCTCGCTCGAGGTTGAGGTCGAGTCGCTCGACCCAGGCTTGGCAGGAGTCGTCTTCTGCTCTTTCTTTTCCGCTTCTTTGTATGAATGGCTGCGGTAGTCCGTCGCGTAGAAGCCCGAGCCCTTGAACAGCACGCCGGCACCGCCGGAGATCAACCGTTCGGCTATACCATCACACCTCGGGCAGTCCAGGCTCGAAGCGTCAGTCATCTTGGTCGAGAACTTGTCGAACTGATGCCCGCAGTTCCCGCATCTGTACTCGTAAGTCGGCATTACCCGAGAAACCTCAGCGTCTAGAAGGATTTACGCCGCCGAAAGTTATCCGAAGGCAGGTCCGCCTTCAACTCGCCGCCCGGTACTCGCCCCAGAGGTCTCGAAGGGATCCGCTGATCTCGCCCAGGGTGGCTCGGGCCTTCACCGCCGCGACGATCAGGGGCAACAGATCGTCCTGCCCCGCCGCGGCTGCGGACAGGTCGGCGAGCGAGCGCTCGACGTCCTTAGCGCTGCGTCCGCGCCGGATCTTCTCCAGCCGCGCTCGCTGCCGGGCCTCCAACTCGGGGAAGGCCGGCTGATCGATGCGCGGCTCCGACTCTTGTTCCTCGTACTGGTTCACGCCCACGACGACCCGCTCGCCTCGCTCGATCTCCATCTGATAGGCGTAGGCCGCCCGCTGGATCTCGTCCACCATATAGTCGATGGCCCGCGCCGCGCCTCCACGTCTCTCAATCTCGCCGAGTAACTCGCGGGCTTGCCCTTCGAGTTCGGCCGTGAGCGTCTCGACGTAATAGCTGCCGGCCAGCGGATCGGCGGTGCTGGCCGCGCCGGATTCAAAAGCGAGTAGCTGTTGCGTGCGGAGCGCGAGCCTCGCTGAATCGGCGCTGGGCAGCGCCAGTGCCTCGTCATGGGAGTTGGTGTGCAGCGAC
>JBDHAI010000230.1:0-4489 GCA_039588155.1 Gemmatimonadota bacterium
CTCGATGAGCGCCGGGATGAGATCCTCGTGCTCGTCCACCCACACGTAGACCGGCTCGAGCCCTACGCTCTCGGCGAACGAAGCGGCGACATCCAGCTCGTAGTCGAAGGGGTGACCGTGACGCGGCAGGACATCGGCTTCGCCGCGCCGCGGCACGAGGACCCGCAGCTCGCCTCGCTCGAGAAGTATCCCGAGATCGCCCGTCTCCAGGTCGCCGCCGTCGCAGCCGGCGAGGGTCGCCAGCAGTAGCGCGGACCATGAGAGCCGGGCCGTCATGCGTGGGGTGCGCCGGTTCATCGCTCGATCGTAGTCAGTGTGGTTTGGGCAATCTACATAACCTTAGGCCCTGGACCGCGAGAAGCAGCATTGGGGCTAGGCTTCGTGGTCTGTTAGGGTTCGTGGATGATGAAGGATAGCAGGGCCCCTGTCTGCGGCGGCGGTCACAGTGCCAGCGACAGTGACAGCGCCCACCGGCGCTGGCTGGCGCTCACGGACGCTGAATGGCCGAAAAAGCCGCGAGAACTGACGCTTATGGACGCTGGCCGACACTCGGTTGCAGCCTTCCAAGCTGAGGGTCGCGGGTTCGAGTCCCGTCTCCCGCTCTAACGTCACTTTAAGCACAGCAGCAGCATCCCGCGGTTCTTTGCACCGCGTCTCTTTCTCCACCTCTTCAGGCCTCAACACCGGCCCGTGACCCTTCCGCCATCCGGTCCGTCAGTTCCGCCTCGGCCTGGTTCTGGACAAACATCCGATACCAGACCTCGCTGTTGAGAAGCAGCCATAGCCGATTGCCATGGTCCGCCGTTTCTGCTCGGTGTGCCGAGACCATCGACTTGATAGGCCCTTGGTTGAGGATGCCCTCTCGTGCCAGCTGCATGTCCTCCAGGAAGACAGTGTACAGCAAGTCCAGCTCGTTCTTCAGCATGTAGGGCAGCGCCGAGGAGAACCCCTGCTTCTTTCTGGCCAGCAGTTCAGGTGGCAGTAGGCGTCTGGCAAGCTGGACTTGGATGTATCGAAGCCTGCGGCCGCGCACCTTGAGGCTCGCCGGCAACCGGGCCGCGAACTCGGCCACCTCGTGATCCATGAAGGGATTACGGGCCTCCAGCCCGTGGGCCATGGTCATGCGGTCCTGGATCATCACGGGGTGATCCGGCAGTCGCGATTGGCAATCGGCGTAGAGCATGCGGTCGACTGGATCGTCGGCATCGGCCCGCCCGTACGCCTCGCGCATTATCCGGCCGGGATCGAAATCGGCCTGCGCTTCCTTCATTAGCGGACCGTACAGCTCCTTCTTGAAAGAGCTATGCAGATAGAAGTAGCTGAGGCTCTCGATGTACCGGTCGCCGCCGCTGAAGTCGGACAGGCGATGGAGCCACTTGAGCTGATGACCGGAGCTCTTGTACCAGCCGCCGTCGGGGATCAGTCCCAGCCCGGAACCGATCAGACGGCGCATTAGGCCTGGCACCTTAGCGTAGTGATCCGCGAAGCGGTTGCCGTAGTAACGATCATAGCCGCCGAACAGCTCATCGCCACCGTCCCCGCCCAACACGACCTTCACTTCACGGCGCGCCATCTGCGCGATCAGGTCAATACAGGCCGAGAGCGGGTCCGATGGTTCGTCCAACTGGCCCACCAGCTTTGGCAGTGTCCCGAGGAGCGAAGGGTTGATCTGTTCTTCGTGATGCCGCGTTCCGTAGCGCTCGGCAACCAACCGCGCCGCCGGCGCCTCGTCGAATTCGCGGTATGGCAGGCCGACGGAGAAAGTCTGGAAATCATCCGCCAGCCCGTGCTTGCGCAGCAAAGCCACCACCAGCGTCGAATCGAGGCCGCCGCTCATGAACGCGCCGACGGGCACGTCACTCACCAGGTGCAGCCGGATGCACTCGACGAGTCGCTCCTCCAGCTCCTCGATTAGCTCGTCATCGCTTCCTGTGAGCTTCGGCTCGTAGCTCAGGTCCCAGTAGCGCTCGACGCTCAGACCGCTCTCGATGCCGAAGGTCAGGTAGTGCGCGGGTGGCAGTTTCTTGATCTCGCGAAACATGCTGCGCGGGGACGAAATCAGCCGGAGGGTCAAGTATTCGTCGAGCGCGGCTCGATCCAGCTGCGCCAGACTCGGTTCGGCCTCTAGCAGTGCTTTGATCTCCGATGCGAACAGCAGCTCGCTGCCGCGCTGCACGTAATAGAACGGTTTCTGTCCCAGGCGGTCGCGGGCGGCGAAGATCCTCCGCCGGCGGCCATCCCATATGGCGAACGCGAACATCCCACGCAGGTGCTCGAGACATTGCGTGTCGTATCGCTCGTACAGATGGAGGATCGTCTCGGTGTCGGAGTTCGTGCGGAACTCGTGCCCGTCAGCCTGGAGGCGACTCCGTAGCTCTCGATAGTTGTAGATCTCGCCGTTGAAGACGATCCAGACGCTGCCGTCCCTGTTGCTCATCGGTTGCCGGCCGCCCTCGAGATCGATGATGCTGAGGCGGCGGTGGCCCAGGCCGACGTCTCCCTGGACATACACGCCCTCGTCGTCCGGCCCCCGGTGCGCCAGGCGCCTGGTCATCCGGACTATGTCGACCTCGTGGATCGGATGAGCGGCGTGCCAACCGCAAATGCCGCACACGGCGCTACCGGTCCCTCAGCACGGTCATCCTGGCTTCTCGGCGACGGCGGCGATCTTCTTGGTGAAGATCTTGTTCTGCTTTCCGTAGAGAACGAACAAGGCGCGGAAGAACAGGCTGAGCGTCGAAGAAACTGCCCAGGCCACATAGTTGAACGGGTTCTTGTAGAAAACGTACAGGTGCAGGCCGAACACGTGAACATTCGTGAACCTACAGTACTCCAGCACCTGCTGGAACGAGTACGCGGTAAACGTGTTGAAGTGATCGAAGTTCTGCGCCAGCGTCTCGGCACCGACGATCGGGTTCGCTCCGTTCAGGCCGTGGCATACCAACCTGCCCCCGGGCTTCAGCTTGCCCCAAACCAGTTCCAGAAACGCAACTATCTCATCCTTGGCAAGGTGGTTGAGTTCCTGCTCGCAGATGATCGCGTCGAACGAATTCGGAGCCGCCATTAGCTCCTCGAACGCCGTACTCACCCGGCAGTTCAGCCCACGCCGCTGGGCGTGCTGGACCTTCTCGGGGTCCGAATCGATCCCCACAACGTCGCTGTAGCCTTCCTGCACCAATAGATTCACGAAGTAGCCCGGGCCGCAGCTGATCACCATGATGCGGGCGCTCCGGTCGCCCGGCAGGTGCTTCAGGTAGTTCACCCGGTAGAACTGGCCGAGCGATTTGTAGCCGTGCTCGACATCGTCCGGACCCTCCCAGAACGAATCGAAGCGCTCCATCCGGGCGCTCAGTTGGACTGCAGCCGTCACAGCACCCCCTGGCAGCCATACCAGTCAGCGGTGCGCGCGGCACCGTCTCTGAAGTCGACTGGGGGCTGGTTCGCCGATGCCAGCCACCATCGGATCCGTGTCGATAGCACCCTGGTCATGCTATCGCGTCATCGCTTTCGCGTCGCTCGATCCGGCGAGCCTGTAGGCTCGATCCGGAGCCGGGTTCTTCGCCAAGAACGGACCGATCGCCAGCGCGTCCAGGTGCCCGATCTTGAACGCCCGCACCGCATCCTGCGGCGTGCACACTATCGGCTCCTCGTGAATGTTGAAGCTGGTGTTGACCAGACACGACAGGCCGGTCAGCCGCTTGAATTCTTTCACTATGCGGTAGTAGCTGGGGTTGTCGGATTCGCTGACTATCTGCGGGCGCGCCGTCCCGTCGACGTGTACGACGCCTGGACAGCTCTTCTTCATCAAGTCCGTGCAATCGAACGTGATGGTCATGAAACGGGCGGTGTCCCGAGCCCCATCGAGTCCGAGGAAGTACTCGTCGGCATCCTCGGCGAGCGCCGTCGGGGCGAACGGCATGAACTCGCTGCGTCCCAGGCGCTTGTTCAGCCAATCGTTCACATCCGGCTCGTCGGGGCGATACAGAATCGAGCGGTTCCCCAAGGCACGGGGCCCGTATTCCATCCGTCCCGACACGCGGGCCACGACCCAGCTGTCGCTGACCAGTCGCGCGATCTCGCCTTCCAGGTCGTCCGGCCGCGTGTACTCGAAGCCGGCATCGCCCAGTGCCTCCACGACCTGCTCCTCCGAGAAGTCGTGGCCGAGGTAGACGTGATCGAAGCACCGCTCACCGGTCGCCGGCTCGGGAGTGGTGCGGGCCCACTGCGTCAGGGCAGCACCCGCCGCTATACCCTCGTCGGACATGGCCGGATAGACGAAGACGTTGTCCACGTCGGGTATCTCGTGCACGCGCTGGTTGATCTTCACGTTGGCGAACACGCCCCCGGCCAGCGCGACGTTGCGTTTGCCGGTCTTCTCCTTCCAGTAGGAGACGTAGCCGGTCGTGATGTCCTCCGCGACATCCTGGACCGTCGCCGCCAGGTTCTCTCGGTCCCAGTCGGATGGCAGGGCGGCGGTGAGCTTGCGAAT
>JBDHAI010000231.1:0-4487 GCA_039588155.1 Gemmatimonadota bacterium
CAAACCTCTTCCGCGTCCCTGTACTCTTCGACCAGCGCCTCGTAGTAGAGCGTCTTCGACTCGACCCCGTCGGCGATGCGAAAGCGGTCCACGCCAGCGGTGATCATCAACGAGCGACCGTCGGGCAGCGGCTGGAACTGTTCGATCTCGGCGACGCAACCCACACGCCCGGCTTCGACCTCGAACGGTCCGTACAGGTCGTTGCTATGGAAGAGCAATCCGAACTGCCGGTCGTATTCCAAACAACGGGCGACCATCTGCCGGTATCGCGATTCGAAGACGTGCAGGGGGATCCGCGTATGCGGAAAGAGCACGGTGGGAAGCACGAACAGCGGGATTCGGCGCATGTGTACTATAGTCCGAAGCCCGACGTGTGTTCCGAACGAGCGCAATACAACGGGGCCGGCGGACCGGCCCCGAGAGCATTGCCCGTATAGGTTGGTGCCCCTAGTCGCCGGAGGCGGTCTTGAATTGCTCCTCCTCGGTGGAGCCCTCGAGAGCGAGGGTGGAGGTGAAGCCGTGGGTGGCGACCCGGGTCACTTCGTCGAAGTAGCCGGCGCCCACGAACTCCTGGTGTCGAGTGGCTCCGTAGCCGTCCTTCTCTGAAGCGAACTCTGCTTCTTGGAGCCTGGCGTAGGCGGCCATACCCCGATCTTTGTACTCCTGCGCGAGCAGGAACATGGAATGGTTCACCGAGTGAAACCCGGAGAGGGTGACGAACTGGTACTTGTATCCCAAGGCTCCGAGCTCGTTCTGGAAGCTCGCCAGCTCTGAGTCGTTCAGATACTTCTTCCAGTTGAAGGACGGCGAGCAGTTGTAGGCGAGCAGCTTGCCGGGATACTGCTCGTGGATCGCCTCGGCGAACTTCCGGGCTTCGGGCAGATCCGGGGTCTTGGTCTCGAACCAGATCAAGTCGGCATGTGGACAGTAGGCGAGACCGCGGTGAATCGCGGCCTCGACTCCGCATCGCACCCGCTGGAAGCCCTCTGGCGTCCGCTCGCCGGTCATGAATTCATGGTCGTACTCGTCGATGTCATTGGCGAGGATCGTCGCGCTCTCAGCGTCGGTGCGTGCGATGATGAAGGTATCGACGCCCATGAGATCGGCGGCTAGCCGCGCCGACACCAATTTGGTGACGAATTCGCGCGTGGGCACGAGCACCTTGCCGCCTAGATGGCCACATTTCTTGAGCGAGGCGAGCTGATCTTCCAGGTGGACACCGGCCGCACCCGCCACAATGAAGGCTTTCATCAACTCGTGCGCGTTCAATAAACCTCCAAAGCCGGCCTCGGCGTCCGCGACGATGGGAACCAACCAGTCGACGCTGTTCTGCCCTTTCATGTGAGCGATCTGATCGGCACGCAGCAGCGCGTTGTTGATGCGCCGCACGAGGTTCGGCGCGCTGTCGGCGGGGTACATACTCTGGTCCGGGTAAGTCTGAAGGGAGTTGTTCACATCACCGGCCACCTGCCAACCGCTGATATAGATCGACTTCAGGCCGGCGGTTACCTGCTGCACCGCCTGACTGCCGGTCACGACGCTGAGGGCGGCGATGTGCTTGTCACCCTGGAGAAGCTCCCAGAGTTTTGCCGCGCCGCGCTTCGCCAGGCTGTACTCGATGTCCACCGTGCCGCGGAGGTGGTAGACGTCCTTGGCCGTGTAAGGCCGCTCGATGCCCTGCCAACGAGGAGAGGTATTCCATTCCTCCGTCAGCTGTTTGACGAATAGCTTTTCCTGCATGTTGCACCCCTGGGGCTTCAGGTTTCAGTCGATGTGGTCGTAGGCGACCAACGTCATGAACTCGGTGAACTGGGTCCGGGTCGTAATATCTTCAAAGATTCGCGAGGCGAGATCGAACCGGCCCGCGTCGAATCGCTCCGCACCTAGCACCTGCCGGAGCTTCTCCAGTTCCTCAGCCGTCGTCTGGCGCACCAGCTGCGGCGTGACGGTGCGTCCATCGTTCAGCGAGGCTTCGTGGCGCACCCACTGCCAGACCTGGCTGCGCGATATTTCGCTAGTCGCCGCGTCCTCCATCAGATTATAGATAGGTACGCAGCCGACCCCTCTGAGCCACGACTCGAGATACTGAACGCCGACATCGACGTTGTGGCGGAGTCCCCTTTCGGTGATGTCGCCACCCGGAACGGCTACCAGATCGGCTGGGGTGATATGGACATCATCGCGCAGGCGATCGAGTTGGTTGAGACCGTGCATTCGCGAGTCGAAGATCTCTTTGGCCAGGGGAACGAGGCCGGGGTGAGCCACCCAGGTACCGTCATGCCCCGCGTCGACCTCACGCCGTTTGTCCTGCCGAACTTTGTCGAGAGCCTGCTCGTTGGCCGCCGGGTCGTTCTTGATAGGTATCTGTGCCGCCATCCCACCCATGGCATGGGCAGCTCGACGGTGACAGGTCTTGATGAGCAGCTCGACGTATGCGTTGAGGAAGTGGCGGTCCATACTCACCAGGCCGCGATCTGGGAGCACATGGTCCGGCCATGACCTGAACTTCTTGATGTAGGAGAATATGTAATCCCAACGTCCGCAGTTGAGCCCGGACGAGTGCTCGCGGAGCTCATACAGAATCTCGTCCATCTCGAACGCTGCGGAGAGCGTCTCGATCAGCACCGTTGCTCGGATCGTTCCTCGTGGGATTCCCAACTCGTCCTGTGCTACATTAAACACGTCGTTCCACAAACGCGCCTCGAGATAGCTCTCGAGCTTCGGCAGATAGAAATAGGGACCCGTCCCCCGCTCGATTTGCTGGGCCGCGTTGTGGAAGAAGAAGAGGCCGAAGTCGAATAGCGAGCCTGAGACCGGCTTCCCATCCACCAGCACGTGCTTCTCGACCAAATGCCAACCCCGCGGACGGACGAGCAGCGTGGCAATCGAATCCGCGAGCTCGTACTCCTTTCCCTCGGGACTCGTGTAAGCGATCTCCCGTCTGACCGCGTCGCGGAGGTTGATCTGGCCCTCGACGTTGTTGGCCCACGTCGGCGAATTGGCATCCTCGAAGTCCGCCATGAAGACGTTCGCCCGTGAATTGAGGGCGTTGATGACCATCTTGCGGTCAACCGGGCCGGTAATCTCGATGCGGCGGTCGAGCATGTCCGCCGGGATGGAGGCGACCGTCCACTGCCCTTCCCGGACCTCACGCGTCTCGGGTAGGAAGTCGGGGAGCTCGCCGTCGTCCCACTTCCGCTGGCGGTTCATCCGCCGCTGCAGAAGCTCTTGCCGCCGCGCCTCGAAGCTGCGGGCAAGCTTGGCGACAAACCTCAGGGCCTCTGCGGTCAGGATGTCGGAATAACCGTGAGTGATCGGTCCTTTGATCTCGATCCCCTCAGCGGTGAGGGATTCGAGGCTTCGACCCTCGGACACGGGGGTGGGGCTCATGGGCGCTCGCTCCTGGCGTTTTGGCACTATATATGTCGCGGCTATGCAAGAGCCACGCCGATTAGCGACCCGGCCTACACTTTTGGCCCCAGGGGCGGCAAAGTCAATAATTGTTGCTATTATCGCCGAGCATGGGCGGTGGCGCGGGCCCTTCGCCTGAGGCAAGGGGGCGACACCGCCCACACCCACGGGATGCATCGCCCCGCAACCCTGCCCGATTCGCCGGGGAACGGCCGCGCGAGCTGGAGGCCCAAACGGCGTGGCGCTGAGCGTCAAGATAGGAACGCGCCCTCAGAAGTCTTGACAGCGCGTCTCATTCTTCGCATTTGGAGGCTGGACTACAGGTCGGTGACCGACACCCTGTGCCGACTGAGAGATGAGCCTTCCCCCGATCGATGACGTACTGGCCCTCGTGGGCCGACTGGACGACACGCCCGGTGACGAAACCGGCAGAGAGAGGTTCAGGCGCTATCTGCGGGATCACGTCGGCGACCCGGCCGACACTCGTTACTACGCGTCTCAATGCCTGGCACGAACGGAGGAGCGCTACGTCCGGGCGCTCCAGGATCTGATCAACCACGTCGGCTCTCTGCTGTCATTCGATGTGACGTTCGGGAAATACGACTGGCTGCCCGGCGAGGTCGCGTTCAACGGGCGCTGGTTGTCGAGTTGGGGCCCGCACGTGGTCATCGAAATCCGCAAGCGTGAATCGTACGCGGGTTGGCGGCCGACACTCGCGCGGAGCATCGATCAACTGATCGCCGAGGGGGAGGTGCCTAGCTGGAGCCTCGCCCTAGGGCTCTACGTCATCGCCCGCCCCGAGTTGAAGGTGACGCATCTGGAAAAGGCGATCCTCGAGGAGAAGCAGGCGCTGCAGCTGCGAATCATCTCGCTGGAATCTCTTTTCGCGCTCGCCGAATTGAAGCAGGAAGGCAGACTGTCGCACCAGGACGTGCTGACGGTGCTGCGCTCGTCTAGCCCATCGACGGACTGGCTTATCGAGCTGATCTCGAGGTTGGCGCAGCGAAAGGCTGCGGAGGACGCCGCGCTGGAGATGGACGGCACGGAGCGTGGCGATCTGGGAGATTTTTTCGAGG
>JBDHAI010000232.1:0-8860 GCA_039588155.1 Gemmatimonadota bacterium
GCGGCGCCTGCTCTTCAGCGTCGTGGGGATCTTCGCGCTTTGGGGCGTCGTCGCCGCCGGCTGGCTGGCCCTGGGGGGTCGCCTACCCGCGCCGACGACCGGCACGGAGCTGAGAGCGACGGGGATCAAGCTCGTCGTGCTGCCGTTCGGGAACCTGGGGCTGCCGGAGGATGAGTACTTCGCCGACGGCGTCAGCGAGGAAATCACCTCGCGCCTGGCCGAGATACCGGAGCTGAGCGTCATCTCGCGTACCACGGCGATCCAGTTCAAGGGCAGCCAGAGACGCGTCAGAGAGATCGCCGCCGAACTGGACGTCGCTTACGTGCTGGAAGGCACCGTACGCTGGGAGCACGCGCGGGGCGCCCCCAGCCAGGTCAGGGTGACGCCGCAGCTCATCCGTGTCTCCGACGACACCAACATCTGGACGGAGCGCTACGACGCCGTTCTCTCCGAGATCTTCCGAGTCCAATCGGACATCGCCGAGAACGTTGCGCTGGCGCTCGACATCACGCTGCTCGAGCCGCAGCGCCAGGCGATTCGAGCGCGGCCGACGGAGAATCTCGAAGCGTACGACTACTACCTGCGCGGCAGCGACTACTACGCCCGACGCTTCATCGAAGAGGATGCGTGGAACGCGGTCGAGATGTACGAGGCGGCGATCGGGCTCGACCCCGAGTTCGCGCACGCCTACGCCGCGCTCGCCCGGGCGCTCGTATGGCTCAACCAGCAATTCCAGCGCGGCAGCGCGTTACCGCGTGCGCGCGAGGCGGTCGACGAGGCGCTCCGACTGGCACCGGACCTGGCCGAAGCACACATGGCGCTGGGCGACTACCACTACTACGGCCTGCGCGACTACGAGCAGGCGCTGGAGCAGTACGAGTGGGTGCACCGTCGCCAGCCGAGCAACTCGGACGCGATCGCGCTGATCGCCTGGATCCAGAGGCGCCAGGGCGATTGGGAGTCATCGATCGCCAACGCCGACCTGGCGCTGGGGCTCGACCCGTTGAACACCGTCTGGCTGATCGGGCAGGCGCAGAACTACTTCTACACGCGGCAGTACGAGGGAGCGGAGCCGTACTTCCTGCGCGCCATCGCGAACGCGCCCGACGTCCCGTACTACTACCGCTGGGCCGCCTGGTTCTACCTCGCCTGGGACGGCACCACCGACAGGGCATACCGGTTACTAGAGCAGGCGCTCCTCAGGATCGACCCGGGTCAACTGCTGCTGGGCGGAGAATCTTCCTGGATCATCCTCCACGTATTCGCCGATGAGTACGGGCCGGCGCTCGAGCGTTTGAGCCCCGACTCCGCCGACGTCGATGCCGGCTACTACTACCTGGCCCGTGGGTACCTGAGCGCGCGGAGGGGGGACGACGACGAGGCACGCGCCTTCTACGACTCGGCCCGCGTCGACTTCGAGGCGCGGATTCAGGAGGGGCCCGAGAGTTTCGCGCCGCACAGCGCGCTCGGCCTCGCCTACGCGGGGCTGGGCCGGACCGAGGACGCGATCCGCGAGGGCGAGCTGGCGGTACGACTGGTTCCCATCACGCGAGACGGCTCCAGCGGACCCGACCGAGTCCGCGATCTGGCGATCATACACGTCATGGTCGGCGATCACGAGGCGGCGATCGACCAGCTCGAGACCCTGCTCTCTATTCCCTCGGAGTTCTCGGCCAACCTGTTCCGCGTCGACCCCTTCTGGGACCCGCTCCGCTCCAACACCCGCTTCCAGATGCTGCTCGAGACGTATGATCGAGCCGGCCACGGGGAGAGGCCCCCACGGCGCATCACCGCGTAGACTTCGCTTTCTCCTTGTCACGACGGGCACCTCTCAGCATCTTGTAGACAGGCTTACCGGAGTCCGGGAACGCTGGTCCAGCGTCCTCAAGCCGTGGGGGGTGGTGTGATGACGACGATGCGATCCTGCCCGACTGTGCTCACAGAACAGACGAAAGCACTCGGCCGCCCGCTCTACCTCTGCGTTGCGGTCCTCGTCCTGCTAATGACCGCGACGTCGTTGGATGCACAGCGCGCCGACAAAGGGAGAGACGGCTTCGAATTCGAGGCCTACGCCGGCGTCTTCTATCCCAAGGTGCCGGCGCTCGACGCCGGCGAGGTCCAATTCACGCTCGACGAGCGGCAGGTCACCTTCGGCGCCCGTCTCGGATGGACCTTCGGGTTCAACCTGTTCCTGCAGGCCGAGGGCGGCTACGTCCCTCTTACGATGGAAGAGGAGGGCGGCACGTCGCGTAACATCAATACCCTGCTGTACGGCGGGAGCATCGGATACAACCTGCAGTTTTCGCCGGAGGCGCAGCTCTTCATCCTTGCCGGCGGCGGAATCATCCACTGGGACCCCGACGGACTGCCGCAGGAGAACCAGCTGCGGGGACACTTCGGTGGTGGCCTCCGCATCTTTTTGGCCCGAGGGGTGGCGCTGCGCTTCGAGGCACGCGATCACGTCGTGCCCAAGACGCTGACCGAGACCCGGGGCACCCTGAGCCCCAGCGTCACGATCAACGACGAGCTGACCCACAACATCGAGCTGAGCGGCGGCATCACTCTCTTCTTCGGCGTACATCGCGACGACGACAAGGACCGCGTCTTCAACGAGTATGACCGCTGTCCGGCCACGCCCGGCGGTGCGCCGGCCGACGCCCGCGGCTGCCCGCTCGACAGCGATGGTGATGGGATCATCGACCAGATCGATCAGTGCTCCCACACGCCGCCCGGCACACCGGTGGATGAGAGAGGCTGCCCGACCGACAGCGATGGCGACGGCGTGCCCGACGGAATCGACCGCTGCGGCAACACCCCGCGCGGCGTGCCGGTAGATGAGTTCGGCTGCCCGTTCGACGCCGACGGCGACGGCGTGCCCGACGGGCTCGACCGCTGCCCCAACACGCCGGCCGGAGCGCACGTCGATGAGCGCGGTTGCCCGGTCGACAGCGATGGGGATGGGGTGCCCGACGGGCTCGACCGCTGTCCCAACACGCCGGCCGACCGCGAGGTCGACGAGGACGGCTGCACCCGCATCCAGGCGGGACTCGAGGCCGGCCGCCTGATACTGTCGTCGGTCTACTTCCGCACCAACAGCGCCGAGCTGCTGCCCGCCTCGCGCCGCGTCCTCAGCGACGTCGGGCAGGCATTACTCGACCGGCCGGAAGCGCAGATCGAGATCCAGGGGCACACCGATTCCAGCGGCGCCGCCGGCTACAACCTGCAGCTCAGCGAGCGGCGCGCCCGGGCCGTATTCGACTACTTGGTAGGCACCTACCCGGGTCTGAACCGCGGCAGGTTCACCGTGCAGGGCTACGGCGAGTCGCGCCCCATCGCCTCGAACGACACCGCCGACGGCAGGGCGATGAACCGGCGCGTCGAGTTCGTGGTGAGGAGCCAGTAGTCGGTGGTCGGTGGTCGGTAGTCAGTGGGTGGTGGCCGGCAGCCAGTAACCGGGCGACGCGATCCCCAGTGTCGCGTCGCCCGGGTCGCACATGGGGAAATCGTCTATTCGATCTTTTCGGCGCGTGCTCCTTGAACACGGTTGCCGAGGTCACGGGTAAAGAACACCGTGTCCGATTCCGGCAGCAGCTCGACGCGTTCGAAGAAGGCCGCGTCGGCCCACAGCCGGCCGTCGACGTATTCGAGCGTCACGACGCCGGCGGGCGGAATGTTGTAGCGGCCAGCCAGCTCCTCGTATATCGCAGGTTCCAATTCGACGACGACCCGCTCGTCCTGCTCGAAGCCCGGCCAGCCGTACTCGATCCCAATATTGAGCAGTATCTCCTGCCCCAAGGCGCCGCCGTTGTCCGAGTTCGTCATGATGGCCACGCCCTGGCCGCCCTCTATGAACGCGGTGAAAATGCAGCGGAAGCCCTCGTTCGAGCCGCCGTGCCCGAAACGCGTGCCCTCCGCCATGATCGCCGGCCCCAGCCCGTGGTCGTTCATGTCGGGCGTCAGCATCTGTCGGGCCATCTCGGTCGATAAGACAGCCTCCGACTCGCCGGCGTTCGCCTGCTGGATCGCGATGGCGAAGCGGGCCAGGTCGGTGGGGGTGGTCCAGAGGCCGGCGGCCGCCATCTCGGGGTAGACGTGCCAATTGCCCTCGACCTCTTCTCCGTCCTCGTAAGCCGTTGCCGCCTGCTCCCAGCGCGCTTCCGGTAGCGGCTGTTCGTAGGTGCTCTCGGTCATGCCGAACGGCTCGAGCACCGTCTCCCGCATGATCTCGGGGAACGGCTTGCCGGCGATGTCGGTCAGTAGGTGCTGCATCACCGTGTAGCCGCCGCCCGAGTAGCGCCACTCCGTGCGCGGCTCCATGTCCACACGGATGGTATCGGTGTTCCCTTCCCCATCCAGAACGCCGATGGTCGACGGCACCTCTTCATCGCGGGCGTAGCCGGGGAAGCCGTGAACGGTCATGCCGGCCGTGTGCGTGACGAGGCCGCGGAGCGTCACCGGCTGCGCTTCGGTGAACTCCTTCTCCGGCACCTTCCAGGTGACGAGCTTGCCGTTCACGTCTTCGTCGAGGTCGATCAGTCCGTCCTGAACGAACTTGAGGGCCGCGGTCGCCGCCACCGGCTTGCTGATTGACGCCGCCTGGAAGAGCGTGGTCGTGGTGACCGGCCGTCCTTCCTCGACGTCGGCCAGCCCGTAGCCCCTGGCCCACTCGATCTCGCCGTCGTTGATCACCGCGATGCTGACGCCGGGCACGTTCAGCGCCTCCATCCGCTCCGCCAGCGTCGACGTCTCCACCGGCTCGCCGCTTATGACGAGGCGCGGCTGCATCTCGTTCTCGATCGCCGCGATGTGTGCCTCGACTTCCCGACGGTCCTGCAGGGCCTGGCAGGCCACCAAGCCCACGATAAAGAGAGCCCACAGCCTGGACATGACGTTCTCCCGTTTGAGGCGGTCTGATCTGAGAGTGTGGGATTCTAGGTAGCGATACGAGGGCTCGAAAGGCGCTGTTTCAGTTGCATGGTAACTCCGAATCTCGATCGACGCCGCTTGTTGATGCCCACCTTTCGGCGTCCCATCTTTAGGCACGACCCGGTGCCCCAATTCCACAAAACTGAAGCCGCAGGTGGCAGCCATGTCCCGTCTCAAGCGGCTCGTTGTCGAGGCCCACCAGCGTTCGCTCTGGCAGGCGCTGTTGGTGTACCTCGGCGCATCGTTCGCTGTCCTGGAAGCAGCAGACCTGCTGATAGAGCGATTCGGCCTACCAGAGTGGCTCTTTCCAGTCGCCTTCGCGCTTCTTGTTGTCGGACTACCGGTAGTCGTCGTGGTCTCGCTCGCCAGAAAAGAGGTCTACGGCGACGAGGTGCCGGAAGAGCATGCGGAGGAGGCGGCGGCGGAAGACCGGCGACTGCGGTTCCTCACCTGGCGTACCGCGGGCTTCGCGTTCGTCGGCGCTCTGGCCGTGTGGGGTGTGGCGCTCAGCGTATGGGTGCTTGCTGGCGGCAGCGGATTCTTGTTCTTCAGAGCGGGAGCGGCAGGCCTAGTCAAACCACACGACTACCTTGTAGTAGCGGAGTTCGAGAACCAGACCGAGAGCCCGTATAACGCAAGTGCTGTTCGCCTTCTGGTCATCACCGATCTAGCACAGTCGGGCCATGTATACGTCGTCGGGGACAGGGCGATGCGCGAAGCGCTCACCCGCATGCGCTTGCCCGACACGACCCGTGTGGACGAGCCGCTAGCCCTGGAGGTCGCTCGCCGCGAAAACAGCCCAGTCGTCGTTTCGGGAACCGTCGCATCGCTGGGCACTGGCTATGTCCTTAGCGCGGCGATCAGTGATGTTAGAACCCGAGAGGTAGTGGTTCAGCCGTTCAGCGAGACGGCGGACAGCGACTCTGCTGTCATCCCGGCGGCCTAACGGCTGGCGCGGCAGCTTCGGCGTCACCTGGGCGAGTCACTTTCCAGCATTCGCCGGAGCGAGCCGCTAGCTAAGGTCACCACAGGCTCGCTAGAGGCCCTGAAGCTGTACACGCGCGCTTTGAGGCGCTGGGAGAGACAGGGAGACAACGCCGGGGCTGTCCGTCTATTGACGCGGGCCGTCGTTCTGGATACGGCATTCGCCGAAGCCTATCGCAGACTGAGTGCGTGTTACGACAACTTAGGGAATCGAGCGGCGTCTGACCTCAACGTGGGCTTAGCGTACCGTTTCCGTGAACATTTGCCTCCCTCTGAACGCTACAGAACGGTTGCAAAGTACCTCGGCTCGCGTGGCAGATACGATTCAGCGGCTGCCTACTACCGCAATGGCCTCGACCGCTATCCGATCCCGATATATGGAGAAACAACCTGGGTGTTTACTACTCCCTTATGGGGCGTTTCGACGAGGCTTTGGAGACACACCAAGAGGCGTTGGAGCTTGACTCTCGGTCGCGGGCGGCCGCCATCAACCTGGCCCAAGCGGCTCGTGTTGTCGGCCGGCATTCGTTGGCAGACTCGGCACTAGCTATCGCCCGCGAGATCACCGGTCTGCCGTATCTCCGTCACGAAGCTGCCAACGCCTATTACGCTGGTGACCTGGCACTAGCAGACTCGCTCGCCGACGAACCGCGAGGTGGGGGTTACGATCCTATTCCCCTAATACGTGCCGGCCTTTCTTCTATCCACGGCCGTATGGGCGAGGCACTGGCCCTTGTTGACTCTGCGGAGCTAGGGTTCATCGTACATGTCTCGTTGGCCGCAGACGCACCGGAGCGTGCGCTAACATATCTGGAGCGCTCCCGCACTGAGCCGACGCCTGGAGCCGCACCGCGTCGCCAATACGAATCGCTCGGAGTCATTGCCTACGGGTACGCCTTGGCTGGCGACATCCTATCGGCCATGGACGTGCTTTCGGTGATGGAATCAGTCCATGCTGACAATGACTTTCGTCTCCGCGGGCACGTCGAGCTAGTGCTCGCTGCGATCGCGCTTCGTGAGGAGCGTCCGGAAGACGCTGTAACCCACCTCGACCATGCCAAGGCTGCCAACCATGGGTGGCTTCGCTGGGAAGCGCGGCTGCTGCTCGCCGAGGCGCGTGCGGCGCTGGGGCAGCTCGACGAGGCCGTCGCTCAATACGACACCCTTACCGGCACCTATCGTCTGTCCCTATACGATCTTGCCGTCTCGTACCCGCTGCGCCCGCTAGCCCACGAGCGTCTCGGGTCACTGTACCTCCAGGTCGGCGACACGGTGGCCGCCGCACGTCACCTAAGCGAGTTCATCGAGCTATGGAAAGACGCCGACCCCGAGCTCCAGCCTCGCGTGGAGTCGGCGCGGCTGGCGCTGCGCGCCCTGACGCCCGATACCTAGAAGTCGCCCTGGCCCGACCCGGCAAAAATGCAAAGGGAGACTCGCCATTTCGGTTAACCACTCCCGTCCAATAGGCAGATGGGCCAGGAGTAGGTGCTCTCCCGCTGGGACTGCTGATTCTGGCGAGTCCCCCTCTACGCGCACCAGTATAGGGTGTGACGATCACCTACCTATCAGATGTCGGTCACCTCGGAAGTCAGGGAATCAGGCAGCGATCAGGTAGGAATCGTAAATAACACTAGTCATTATCAATATTCGTTGCCCGCACCACTACGGCATCCTATTATGGTCTCGGAGGCAGATGGGCTGAGGATGGGTCCGTTCCCCGCTTAGCAGGACCCCTCAGCGATGGAAGTGAGCTGGACACCCGCCCGCACTACGCGAGCAGCCGCTCGCTTTTTGCAATTACGCCCCCGTCCCATTCACAACACCCCGTTCCGCGATCATTCCAACAAGCGAGTTCTGCGACCGCGAAGCACCGCCGGTCGGCTGGCAACCAGCGGCAAGACCACACACCGGTCCTGCTCCTCTGACAAGGAGTCCGCCATGAGTCCGCCATGACCCGCCCAACCCTGGCGCTCGTCGGAGCGCTCTGTCTGCTGCTCTCGTTTCCGCTGCCCGCCTTGGGACAGGAAGGCAGGGTGACGGGCAGAGTGATGAACGCGCAGACCGGCGGCCCGGTCGAGACCGCGCAGGTCTACGTATTGGGCACGCGGATCGGCACGCTGACGGACCAGGAGGGCAACTTCAGGCTGCCACCCGTACCGCCCGGTGAGTACGAGCTGCGCGTGGAGATCATCGGCTATCAGGCCCAGAGCCAGACCATCAGGGTCGGCGCTGGCGAGACGCTGCTGGTCGAGTTCGCGCTCGAGCCGGGCGTCTTGAGGTTGCAGGAACTGGTGGTTACAGGCACCGCGGCGCGGATGCCGAGGGTCAAGGTTCCGTTCACGGTCGAGAAGCTCGACGCCGAGGACATGCAGGTGCCCGCGACGTCGGCGGAGCGGCAGATCCAGGGTAAGGGAGCGGGCGTGCATGTCGTCAAAGGCAGCGGGCAGCCGGGCGATGCGGCGGACATCATGCTGCGGGCGCCTACCACGATCACGCGGGGCCAGGGGCCGCTGATCATCGTCGACGGGGTGATCGTCTGGGAGACCATGGCCGACATCGACGCCCTGGACATCGAGTCGATCGAGATCATCAAGGGCCCGGCCGCGGCGTCGCTCTACGGCTCGCTGGCGGCGAACGGCGTGATTCAGATCATGACCAAGCGTGGCGCTGGCTTGGCCGCCGGCGAGAGCCAGTTCACCCTACGCGGTGAGGCCGGCTTCCAGAGCCTTGAGGGCGACTTCCCGTTCCGGCAGCAGCACCCGTACCAGATGAACGCGGCCGGGACGAAGTTCCTCGATGCCACCGGTGCGGAGATCGATTACGGGCCCGGTGTCGAGCTCGACACGATCTACACGCCAGACAACGGGAACCCGACGTCGGTGACGTTCCAGGACAGAGACTACCCGCCGCCTACGTTCAACCACGTTGACCGCTTCTTCGATCCCAGCGA
>JBDHAI010000233.1:0-8556 GCA_039588155.1 Gemmatimonadota bacterium
GACCTGCGACACCGGCTGAAAGTCGACCCGGACGACGACTATTTTCTGGCGCGGATTCCCTTCGCTTACCTGCAACCGGAAGATTCCGTCGATTTCGTCAGCAGCGACATCGGCGGCGAGTACCAGAGCGAGATCGTCGTCACGCTGGAGGACGCCGATGGCAACGACTTCCGGGTCCGGCATGCCCTTTTGCCCAAGGAAGTCGAGCGGCTTCACCGCCTGTTCCTCGCCGCCAACCTGGATGTGCGCTTCAGACCCGAGCACCGTTTCTTGGTGGCCATCAACGACAGGGAACAGATCGTTGGAGGCATTTTTTACTTTCTCAATGAGAGCGAGAGCAACGCCCACCTGGAGAAGATCGTCGTGGCCGAGAGATATCGTCAGAAAGGCGTCTCGGACGGTCTGATGCGCCAGTTCTTCAACCGCCTGCGCGCGGCCGGGTTCAAGACACTGACGACCGGGTTCTTCCGGCCCGAGTACTTCTATTCTTATGGATTCAAGATCGAGCGGCGCTACGCGGGCCTGGTGAAAGAGCTGGAGGAGGCCGGGGAGTAAGCGGAGGGCACTCCCGCACACTCGCCAATAGCGCCTATCGTTAGTCGAACGATGCGAACCACAACCGCCCCACGCCGTGTCAGAACGTCACTCCGACCTGCCCCGCCCACCGACCCGGCGGGAGACGGCCCGGCCGAGTGCCGCGCCGGGACTGGGTTTTCCCCAGCCAGAGGCCGAGATCTTCGGGCATGAGTTATGCATTTTAGCCGCTGGTCCTCGTATGCCTACAGCGAAACTGGCAGCCTTCACGGGGCCGATCCGCTCGCTCGCGCGGAAGGCGAGGGGCCGGGCCAAGGCAGCCGCTAAAGGAGGCAACGATGTCGTTACAGAAGAAATTGCAGGAGAAGATCGAGGGTTGGCGGCCGAGAACGACCAAGCTGCTCAAACAGCATGGCGACGTGAAGGTCGGCGAGGTCACGATCGCTCAGGCAATCGGCGGCGCCCGCGGCGTGAGGTCTCTGGTTACAGATATTTCCTACCTCGACCCCAACGAGGGCATTCGCTTTCGGGGTTACACGATTCCCGAGACCTTGGAAGCATTGCCGAAAGCCCCAGGTTCGGAGCTGCCCTACGTGGAAGGACACATCTGGCTACTGCTGACGGGTGACATCCCAACGGAGAAGGAAGTCAAAGAGCTGTCCGCAGAGTTGCAGAAGCGCAGCGAGTTGCCCGGCTATGTCTTCGACGTGCTGCGTGCCATGCCGAAAGATTCGCACCCGATGGCGATGTTCTCGACGGGCATCGTCGCGATGGAGCGCGAGTCGGTTTACCGGCAGGCGTACGAGGCGGGCCTGGGCAAGATGGACCACTGGCAGCCCACGCTCGAAGACTCTTTGAACCTCTGGGCCAGGCTGCCGCAGCTCGGCGCGTTCGTTTATCGCCTAAAGTACAAGAACGATGATCAGATCGCGCCAAACCCCAAGCTCGATATGGGCGCTAATTTCGCCCACATGATGGGGATCGATCCGCCCTACGACGACGTCGCGCGGCTGTACTTCATTCTCCACTCGGACCACGAGAGCGGCAACGTGAGTGCCCACGCCGGCCACCTGATCGGCAGCGCGCTGTCCGACCCCTACTATGCCACCTCCGCCATGGTCAACGGGCTGGCCGGACCACTGCACGGTCTTGCGAACCAGGAAGTGCTGCGCTGGATCCAGGGCGTGATGGAGGAAATGGGCGGCAAGATTCCCAGCGAAGAGGAGATGAAGGAGTTCGTGTGGAACACGTTGAACTCCGGTCAAGTCGTTCCCGGTTTCGGTCACGCGGTGCTGCGCAAGACCGACCCGCGCTACGCTGAGCAGCGCAACTTCTGCCTCAAGCACCTGCCCGACGATCCGATCTTCAAGTATGTCGACCTGCTCTACAAGGTCGTCCCGCCAATTCTCGAAGAGCAGGGCAAGGCGAAGAACCCGTGGCCGAACGTGGACGCACAGTCCGGCGTCATCCAGTGGTACTATGGCCTGCGCGAGTACGATTTCTACACCGTGCTCTTCTCCATCGGTCGCGCGCTCGGGGTGCTATCGAACATCGTCTGGGACCGTGCCCTCGGCTATCCGATCGAGCGGCCGAAGTCGGTGACCACGGCGATGTTGGAGGACCTGGCCAGCAAGGGCTAGCCACAGGAAGTGCGCCGGGAAGGTCGCGCTCGGCGCTCGAATCTTGAAACAACAAGCCGCTCCGGACCCGAAACCGGGCCCGGAGCGGCTTGTCTGCCGACGGCTAGGCCTGCTGTTCTTCGCGGAGCGCTTGCTCAAGCGCGTCGTAGACTCGCGGATCGAACCACACACCGCGACCCTCGCCCAGCGCCTCTATCGCTTCGAGATTCGACCGAGCCTGACGATGTGCACGTTGCTCTGTCATGGAGACGTACATCTCGGCCAGGCCCACCACCTGTCCGCCCAAGGGGATCTCGGATTTGCCGACGCCGCCCGGGTATCCTGACCCGTCGAGCCGCTCGTGGTGGCACTGAATATACTTGACCGCCTCGGCGACCTGGGGCAGCGGCTGGAGAATGGCGGCTCCGATGTCGACGTGCTCCCGCACGTGCTCGTACTCCTCGGCTGTCAGCTCGCCCTGCTTTTGAGTGACCGACTCGCGGATCGCGATCATCCCGATGTCGTGGAGCAGTCCGGCGGTACGCACGTCCGCCAGCTCTCCGGGATCGAAGCCAAGCTTTGCGGCCATACTCTCGCATAGCCCCGCCACTTTCTCGCTATGGCCTTTGAGGTAAGGATCCTTGGCCTCCATAGCACGGACCAGAGCGGAAAGAGCGGCCAGTGATACCTGCTCGATCTGCGCCGCCTGACGCCGCACCTGCTCCATCCGCTTATCTACTTCGGCGCGCAGCCACGCTTCGATCTTGTGTCGGTACAGGCTCTGGCTGCGATGGCGAAGGGCACGCACGACCGCCTCGGTGAGCGCGTCGATCGAGATCGGCTTCTTCAGGTAGTCCTCGACGCCCAGGCGAAGCGATTCGACCGCCGAATCGGTGTCGGCGGCACCGGTGAGGACGAGGACGGCAAGGTCGGGATCTTCCTCGAGAGCACGACGTGCCAAATCGGTGCCGCTCATCACCGGCATCTTGAGATCCGTGATCAGCAGAGCTACGCCGCCCTCGGATATGCGGCCCAGTGCCTCGGTCGGCGATTCGAAGGTGTCGGTCGGATAACCTTCCCGCGTCAGTACTTTGCCGAGCAGATCCAGAACGGGCTGCTCGTCGTCGACCACGACGATCGGCGTCGCTTCGGGTGCGGGCAGGCCAACACCTACAGGTCCGGTCTGGTCGAAGTCATCGAAAGGCGACCAACTCATCGTCCGCTCTTGTCTCAGGGGTCATCTGCCCGGTCGGGGTGGTATTCACCCCGCCGGCATCGGCCAGGAAGGTCTCCGCCGACGAGTCCAATAATATCGGAAATCGTACGGAAAGCCAAAGGGGGAGGACGGGCCCGCCGACCGCCAGCCTACTACTCTTCCGCGGCTCGAAGGATCCGCTCGCGCTGACCCGCGGTGAGCATGTCACGCCCCACGACCTCGCGTACGATGCGGGCAACGAACGAATAGCCGCGGGGCTCCGCCGTCAGCCACCGCTGCCACTCGAGCTCGTCTAGAGCCACCGCCAGAACCTTGGCGTCGAGCCCAGTGGCCAGTCCCAAGGCCCGGGCGTCCACACGGTCGCCCAGAACCGCGGCCGCGGCCAGCGCCGTCTGCGCCTCGCTGCTCAGACGCCTGAAGCCCACACGGACGGCGGCGGCCACTGCATCGGGCAGGTCTCCCGGCAGCGATTGATCGAGCGTTCGAAACGGTTCCGGCCAAGCCCCACCGGTAGCATGCAGGTCGAGGCCCAGAGCGACGGCGTGAAGAAGCTCCACCGCCAGCAACGGGAGGCCGGCCGAATCGGTAGCGACCCGGCGAGTGATTCGGTCCAACTCGACCTCGTCGTAGTCCGGCAAGGCCCACCGCGCCAGCGCGCGAAGCGAACGCGCCGAGAGCGCGGCGATCCGAAGATCCACGCCGGAGATCTCGCGTCCGATGTGGGCCCGCAGGTCGTCCAGCTCGGGCTGGGCCGGATAGGAGGCGAGGGTCACCAGCACGAATGCGGGTGAGGCTTCCAGATCGCGGAGGAGTGAGCCTAGCGCCAGCGCCGAATCACGGTCCAGCCAGTGCGCGTCATCCAGCTGCAGGAAGACCGGCTGCCGCGCCGCCAGCGCTCGGTAGACATCGACGAAGGCGCGGCCGGGGGACAGCGGCGCTTCAGTCGGCGCGCCAAACCGCTCCGCCCAGGTCGGCCAGTACTGCGCGAAGGCGGTGGCCGCGGCTCCCGGAACGTCATCGAGCAACGGCGTATAGAGCGGGGTGCCCCGAGCCAGAGCGAGAACCCCGGACCAGGATTCCTCACGATCCGCGTCTTGCCGGTTCCGGGTTCGCCCTCGACCACGGCCAAAGTCGCCCTTCCTTCCTCTCGGCAGCTGGACCACGCGTCGATCAGCTGTTCAAGCTCGGCCTCTCGACCCACCAGTGGAACACGCCGCGATTCCGCCCCGGGCAGCCGATCGGCGGCCAGCGCCTCCGGCAGGTTCCACGCCCGCTCGCGCCGGATCCGGCCCGCCAAGCCCTGGACCCGATCGTCTGGCGCGATGCGGACCTCCTCCTCCAGGTGTGACGCAAACGCATCGTACACCTGGAGTGCGGCGGCACGATCTCCAGCGATGGCGAGACTCCGCATCGCAGCCTCCGTCGCCACAGACGAGGTCGGATCCAGAGCGATGGCCCGCCGCGCCACGGCGGCCGCCTCTCGAAGCTCACCGCCGTCGGTAAGCTCCGCCGCTCGCTTCACCAGAGCGTCCACCGATTTCTCACGCCAGGTTACACGCTCGCCGTGCAGCCAATCCTCGAACGCCGAACACCCGGGAATCGAGAAGCCCTCCATGAAATCGCCGACGGCCAAATCCGCCACAGCCTGCCAATCCTCTTGCGCCGTCAGACTCTCGAACTGCTCGAGATCGAGGCGAACCGCGTCGGGCGACAGGCGGATCTGATCCCCCTCGCCCTCCAGGCTTTCCGCACCGAGATGTTTGCGCAGAACGCGCATCGCCTCGTTCAGAGAGTGGCGCGCCGCCGAATCCGCCTTATCGCCCCAGAGCAGCCCGACGAGGTGGTCTCGCGAGCGCGTTCGTTTCGGGGAGCGGGCAAGGTAGACCAACAGCGCCAGGTTCTTGCGCCAAAGCAATTCCGCTGGCGCCGAATCGCCGTTGATCAGGAGCTCGACGGGGCCGAGCACTCGGCAGCTTATCACGTGTCACCTCGCTGCAACTGCACCCAACTCGCTCAATTCGGGAAAGCCGCCGGCGATGACGCCGTACAAGACGAGCGCCACCACCGTGACGGTGAGGCTGGCCGCGAAGAAGCGGCGATAGAACGAAACGACCGGCTGCGTCTGATTCTTGATGCCGCGGAGATACGGTGAGAACCCCCAGAGCGATAACAGCAGAGCGGCGGGCAGCATGAGCGCGACGGTCTGCCCCTCCACGGCGTCACCCGCGAGCAGAATACCATAGGTGAGTGCCAAGACGAGGATCGCGGCTTCCTCGCTCGCCGACAGAGGGCGGCGCGCCTGATCGGCCCGCGTCGGGTCGCTGCAGCCGATGAACGTCGCGGCGATCAAGAGGAAGGCGAGATGAAGCTCGATATGACCCCAGCGCTCATCCAGGAAGTAGATCAGGCCCCAGGCACCGTCGTCGTTTGCCAGCAGACCCAGCTGGACGTATAGAGCGGCCAAAACGAAGATCAACCCGGCGTCCGCCAGGTCGCTAACGCGAAGTCCCATGAAGACCGGCGTCTTGGGTAGAAGAACGGGCAGGAGATCGACGAGCGCGTAGCCGACGACGAAAGCGGCAAGGCCGCGAACGTGACGCGTGTACGAAGGTGCGGAGTCGCTCATCGGCAGACTTGCTGGGCGGCCTCCCTGGCCTGTTCAAGGAGAGGACCCAGCGCCGGCTCAGCGCCGGACCACAACTCGGCAGCGCGGCGCAAGTGATAACAAGCGCGTTCGAGCTCACCCTGCTCGGCCAGAACCCGGCCGCGCCTGAAGCGCCCGTACGTGCTGAACGCCCAGTCGATCTCCCCCATTTGCGGCAGCTGAAGCTGTGGGTATCCGTCGAGGTCCACCGCATCGCACCAAATGAACTCGCGCTCAGCTGCCTGCAAATCTCCCAAGCGCTCGAACCAGTCGCCACGCATGATGTGTAAGACCGCGCGCGCGAACGGATCGCCGAGGCCTTGCGGCGCTGTCGAGCCGTCGCGTAGCGGGATGGCGCGCGCCTGGATGGACAGGAGCGGCTCGGACTTATCGAGGGCCTCACGCAGGCGCCCTCGCGTGGCGGCGTCCATGGCACGCGCGAGCTCGGTCAGACCGGCCGCCGTTTCACCCAGCTCGGCCAGGCTATCGGTCCAAGCCGTACCCGTTTCGACGGCGCCACGCGCGTAGGCGTCCACAGCCAGCGTCCATACGGCGGCGCTGCCAACGGAGCTATCCCGGGCCAGCACCGCGAGCGCGGCGCGGCCGTCCATCGCGATCGACTCCGGCTGCGCCAGTCCGAAAACCCCGGGGAGTACACGCCACTGAGCCGCCAGCAGCCGTGCCGCCGGCGTGTCCCAAATGACCGCTACCGAGTCGAAGTGCTCGACGGCAGCCACACCGCCGCCCAACGTCATGAGTGCCAACCCCACCGCGATATGTCCGTCCGCCCTGAACCGGTCGAAATCCGCCGCGGCCGCGATGAGCTGCCGGCCGACCTCCAACTGCACGTTCGGAAGATCGACGGCGTTCGCGAACCTCGAGAGCGTGGAAAGCGTTTGCAGTAGATCAGGGCCGCCGCCCTCGAAGAAGAATTGTCGGCTCTCACCTGCCCGCTCGGGCTCGAAACGCTCGAGATACACCTGCCGGAAAAGCGAAGGATTCAACCACCCGACTTCTTCGGGTGGCGCCGTGAAGCCCTCGAGGCGCTCGAGGTAGCGGCGCGCTTCCTCTTCACGCCCCATGCGGATGTAGGCCCAAACCAGGTGCACGTAAGCAGAGGCCCAACGATCGTTCAAGACCACGGCTTCTCCGAGTACCTTCACGGCGCTGTCGAGTGGTTGACCCCAGAGCGCTCCGCGGTTGAACAGTTCCTCACCATGCAGGAAGGCAGCGAAATAATTCAGAGGATCGAGTTCCCGCGCTTCCCTGAACAAGGCGAAGCGCGCCTCACCTGCTACCTGCAGCTGAGCCGCCATGAGCAGGCTGTCCGCGGGACCGAGTTCGTGACCATAGAGCTCATGCAGCTGCTGGAAGTCCTTTTCATAGGGCCCCGATTCCCCCAGCCAACGAAAGGCGTTGGCCAGATACCACCAGGCGAGCACGAAAGTGGAGTCGTGAGCGACGGCAGCGGCGTACTGCCCGACCGCCGGCCGGTAGGCGCCACGCGTGAACGCCTCGTCCCCCTGCAGGAACGCTTTCACCGCGTCCCAATTATCGGAGATCCGCCCCCGCAACTCCGGGCGTTCCTCGCCGAGCACGACTTTCGCGAACTCCAGCGCGATCTCCTTGCTCAGCTCGTGTGGCCGCGCGGCGGCGAAGTTGAGGCCCGACACGCCGGGCACGGGAACACCCGCCGCACTGAATACGCTCAACTGGACGGCGAGCGACCCAGCCGCTGGAAAGATCTCGGCGTATGCAGCATAGCGTGAATTCAGGCCTGCCGCTGCCTCTCGCTCCGGTATCTGAACGCCGACGCCGGTGGCCGAGTCCCACCACTCGAATGCGAGCTGGCTGGGCACTACGCTGATATCAGGCGTGCCACCCAGTTCGCGACCGACCAACCGCGCCAGTTGGCGGCCGTCTAAACCCTCTTCCCAGGGGGCCGCCAGATCGAAGGGCAAAACGGCCAGGTCTCTGGGAGGAAGTCGCTCGTCCCCACCCCTACGCGTCACGATCTCTCTAACCATGAGCGTCCCGGCAATCACCACCAGGACGAGTGCTGCCGCCTTGGCGATGCCCGGGACCCTCGATCTCCGCGCCCGCGCTCCCGCCAGTGCTTCACGAAAAACTGTCGCGTCGCCGAAGCGTGCACCCGGCGACCAATCGAGCGCCCGGCGCAGCACGTGGCACAGCCGACGTGACATCCCCGACCACTCAGCATCGTCCGGTGCCGTTGTCACCGTCCAGCGACGACCCGTCAGCGCCTCGTAGAGGACCATACCAACCGCGTACAGGTCGGTTCTCGCAGAGACGTCGCCGGTCGCCTGCTCCGGCGGCATGTACGCCGGCGTTCCTATCTGTTGGTGAGCTCCGGTGAGGGCTGTCGAATCCGGGTCGGTGATTTTCGCGATACCGAAGTCGCTCAGCAGCGCTCGGCCATCGATCAAGAAGATGTTACTGGGCTTGACGTCGCGGTGAATGACATCGTTCGCATGCGCCACTTCGAGTGCTGCAAGGAGATCGTCGCCCAGCTTGAGGACCTC
>JBDHAI010000234.1:0-5302 GCA_039588155.1 Gemmatimonadota bacterium
CGAACATGAAGGCCTGAATGACCACGGTCGCGCTGCCGTCCGCATTGATCGTTACCCCGGGAGCTCCGAACTCGCTATCGGTTCGTACCGTCGCGGGATCGATCATCTCGACGTGGCTCGGCGGCTGGATCGCCCGGCCAAAGAACGTGAAGCTCATCGAGCCCAGGAAGATGACGACGATCCCGGCGCCAGCCCACATCCAGATCTTCTCGTAGAAATCGATGTTCATGGCTGCCTCACGGGGTCAGCGCCCCACGCGGGACGAACACGGCGAAGTAGATGACCAGCCAGCCCACGGCGAACAGCAGGCCGTAGATCCCGACGATGGCGAGCGTGCCTCTGGGGTGCCCGCCGACGTGGGAGGACTGCTCAGACGAGGTCTTGCGATGCTCGTCGGACACGCGTCCCTCCAAATCTTCTGGTGGATTGACCTGGATTTCTCGGATTCGGGTGATGAATGAAGACCCGGCATGATATCCCGAATCTGGAAGTTGTCAATGACCATTTGGCCTGGCGATTTGCGGGGAGTCCGCGTGGCCCGAGCAAGGCCAGTATTTGACAGTTTCGCCATCCAGCATCATTTTTAGTTAGTCTTCCCCGCCGCTTGCCTGTCAGCCTCAACCTCTGTCGCCCTCGCCGAACGTGCGGAACCATGTCTGTTCGAGTGCTTTGCCACGAGTGTTTCGACTACTTCGTCCGTGAACGTCTCCCGAATGACGGGACGGTCGAGTGTCCCGTATGTGGCAATTCAGGGCCGGTGAAGACGAACGTCGTACCGGACCGTGAGGTGGCCTACTACCTCGAGCCCCGTCGCGTCGGGCGCTCCAGTGCCGACGCCAAGGAGGGTGACGGGGAGTAGCCGGTCGCGCCGCTAGCGGCGCGTAGCCAGCCGAGCCTGTGTCCAGGGCGTCGTGAGCCCGGCGGTCCCCGGGCCGGGTCGGACCCTGCTGCGGCATGGCCCCTCAGGCCGTAGATTCCTGCCATCCAAGGCCCCAATCGCCAAGTGCCCAAGCAGAGCATGCGCGAAGCCGTCGAGAAGCTATGGCCGGAACTCGAATGGATCGAGGACGGTGAACTGCGCGAGCAGGTGACCCGCACGTGGGTCAGGGCCTTCGAGTTGAGCCCGCTCGCGCCTGAGGATCTGAATGAGATTCCCTTCACGCTGCTGGTGCCGGACTGTCCCGCCAGCTTCATGGAGCACAAGCGGTGCGTGGTGCACGTGGCGCGCAGATCGGCCGAGTCGATGCAGGAGTTTTTGGGAACCGCACTGAAGATCGATATGGATACGGTCATCGCCGGCGCCATTCTGGCCGATGTCGGCAAGCTGTTGGAGTACGAGAAGGTGGGAGGAAAAGCGCGACAGAGCGACCGCGGCAAGGCGCTGCGGCACCCGTTCACCGGCGTGGCTCTGGCGATCGAGTGCGGTGTTCCGGACGCGGTGTGCCACATCATCGCCGCCCATGCAGCGGAGGGCGATCTGGTCCGGCGCACAACGGAGGCTTATATCGTGCATCACGCGGATTTCATGACCTTCTTGCCCTTTAAGAACCTGTAGTGAAGAGTGAAGAGTGAGAGCTGAAAGGTAAGGAAGAATGGAGATCGGCCGAGGGCCGGCTTTTTGTTCTTCACCCTTCACTCTTAACCCTCTACTCTTCACCGAATCGCCAACACGGGGAGCCCGGATAATGTCCGACACGATAACCGCCACGATGAGCGCCTGGGCCGCCGATCTGGAGTTTGACCAGATTGGTGAGGCGGCCGTTCACGAGGCGAAGCGATACCTGCTGGATTCGTTGGGCTGCGCTTTCGGTGGATACCGCCAAGAAGATGCCTTGCACGCGTTGGACGTGTTGGGCGAGATCGCTGGAAAAGGGCCCGCAACCATACTGGGAAGCGGCGAGAAAGTCGACGTGGTTTCCGCAGCGTTGGCCAACGCACTGATGGTGCGGGTGATGGACTACAACGACATTTACTGGCAGCAAGATCCCTCGCACCCGTCGGACATCATCCCCGCCGCGATTTCCTGCTGCGAGCGCATGGGCTCGGACGGGAAGGAACTGATCGTCGGCATCGTGCTGGGCCACGAATTCGAGATGCGGCTTTGTGAAGCGGCCTTTCCTGGAATTCGGGAGCGGGGGTGGCACCACGCCACGCTCACGGCGTTCGTCGCCCCGATGGTCGCCGGACGTATGTTGCGCTTGGGCGAGAACAAGATCCAGCACGCGATCGGTATCTCGGCATCGCATCACTGCACACTCGGCGCCGTCACCGCCGGGAAGCTCACGATGATGAAGAACACCGTGGACCCCATGGCCACCCAAGCCGGAGTCATGGGCGCGCTGCTGGCGGAGCGGGGATACTCCGGGCCCGAGCACGTGATCGACGGCAAGGAAGGACTCGTCCACTGCCTGGGCCCCGAATGGAAGCTCGAGCTACTGACGGACGGATTGGGCGATTCATGGCGTATCGAGCGCTGTGGGATGAAGGCGTTTCCCACCGAAGCGCTGACGCATGCGCCCATCTCGGCCGTCCTCGAGCTCGTGCAGCAGAACGACCTGGCGCCGGAGCAGATCGAGAAAGTCCATATTCGCTCGCTGGCTCGAGCGGCCGACATCCTGGCGGACCCCACGAAGTACGATCCGCGCAGCAAAGAAACGGCCGACCACAGCCTGCCCTATGTGATCGCCGCGGCGATTGTAGATCGGCAGGTGACGCCGGCCCAGTTCGAGACGGACAAGATCATGGATCCGCGGATCCGCGAGCAGCTGCAGAAGGTTGAGGTCGTCGCCGACCCCGACATCGAGGCGGTATTTCCGGAACTGCAGCGAGTGATCGTCACGATCACGACCACCGACGGCGAGGACTTCAGCGAACAACTCGACTACCCGAAGGGCGACCCGCGGAACCCGCTAACGGACGGGGAGATCGAGGAGAAGTTCGATGCGCTGGCCGAGCCGGTGCTATCGAAGGGAGCCCGGGCACGGCTGAAGGAGGCCGTGTGGGGCCTGGAGCGTCTGGAGTCGGTGACCGAGCTGATGGATATGTGCAAAGCAGACGTGTGAGTGACAGGAGGTAGAGCGATACATGGGCCAGACCATAGTCGAGAAGATCTGCCAAATTCATATGACTCAGGGACCCGACCGCCCGCTTCGCACTGGCGACGTGGTTTCGCTCAGGCCGCGGCACGTGATGACGCACGACAACACCTGGCCGGTGATGAAGAAATTCCGGGCCATAGGCGCGACGAGGATCGGCGACCCGCGCCAGACGGTCTTCGCACTCGATCACGACATCCAGAACCGATCTGAGTCCAACCTGGCCAAGTACGCCGAGATCGAGAGTTTCGCCCAGGAACAGGGTGTCGATTTCTATCCCGCCGGCACGGGCATCAGTCATCAGATCATGGTCTCGCAAGGCTATGTGGTTCCGGGTTCGTTGGTCGTCGGATCGGATTCACATTCCAACATGTACGGCGCGCTCGGCGCGGTGGGAACGCCGGTTGTGCGTACCGACGCTGCGGCTATTTGGGCGACGGGTGAATTCTGGTGGCAGATCCCACGGAGCATTCGGGTCGTGCTGGGCGGCCGGCTCGGCGACGGTGCCACCGGTAAAGACGTGATCGTCACCCTCTGCGGTCTCTACAATCAAGGCGAGGTATTGAACGCGGCGGTCGAGTTCACGGGGCCCGGTGTGGCGACGCTCAGCATGGACGAGCGCATGGCCATTTCGAACATGACGACGGAGTGGGGTGCTCTGGTTGGCTGGTTCCCCGCGGACGCGGTGACGATCGACTACTTGAGCAAGCGAAAGAAATTGCTCGCGGCCCGCGGCGTGACTCGATATTCGGACGCCGAGCTGGCGAGTTGGTTGAGCGATCCGCTGGCTCCCGACCCCGATGCCGCCTACGCCGGGCATATCGAGTTCGACCTCGGAGATGTGAGTCCACATGTATCCGGGCCCGATTCCGTTCAGATCATGCGCTCGCTGGCAGACATCGCGAAGGACCGCATCGCGATTCAAAAGGCCTACCTCGTGTCGTGCGTCAACAGCCGCCTCGAGGACCTGGAAGCCGCCGCCGAAGTCGTTCGCGGCCGCCAGGTCGCCGCCGGGGTGGAGCTCTATGTGGCGGCCGCCAGCGCGGAAGTGCAGGCAGATGCCGAGCGCTCCGGCGCCTGGGGCGCCTTGCTGGATGCCGGCGCGAAGCCCCTCCCGCCGGGTTGCGGCCCCTGTATCGGACTGGGCGTCGGGCTCCTCGAGCCCGGTGAGGTGGGCATTTCCGCCACTAACCGCAACTTCAAAGGGCGGATGGGCTCTCGGGATGCGCAGGCTTATCTGGCCAGTCCACAGGTGGTGGCGGCCTCGGCGCTGGCTGGCCATATCACCGACCCGCGGCCCTCTGACGGGCGCCGGCCGGACTACGCGTTCACGGCGGTGAAAGCGACTGCCGATAAAGGGGGCGAAACCGTAGCTATTCTGGAGGGCTTCCCCCAGCAGATTCGGGGGCGCCTGGCGTTCTTGCCGCAAGACAACCTCAACACCGACGGCATCTACGACAAAGACCATCTCTATAGAGACCTCACGGCCGCGGAGATGGCCAAGGTCGCGATGGAAAACTACGACCCGGCGTTCAGAGAAAAAATCGGAGCCGGCGACGTTCTCGTGAGCGGATACAACTTCGGGACGGGCTCCAGCCGTGAGCAGGCCGCCACCGCACTCCAGGCGGCGGGGATCCCACTGGTTATCGCGGGCAGTTTCTCGCAGACGTACCTGCGCAACTCCTTCAACAACGGCTTCATCTGCATCGAGTGCCCCGAACTGGTCGAGCGACTGAAGTCTGAGGAGGCAGACGCGGTGGCGGCGGGCGAGCTCAGCATTCTCACCGGCCATGACATCCACATCGACTTTTCTGCCGGTACCGTTTCTTACAAGGAGGACACCTACCACTTTCCCGCGCTGGGAGCGGTGCCGCAGTCGCTCGTTGTCGCGGGCGGGATCGAGAATCTGGTGAGGCGTAGGCTGGGGCTGGGTGACTAGTGATTACTGCTCAAACGGCAACGGAACACAGACCAAGAACAAGGAACAGAGACACAATGACTCGTTACACAGTAGTATCCATGCCCGGCGACGGGATAGGAAAAGTCGTGCTGCCCGATGCGATCAGGGTATTGGATGCAGTCGGATTCGACGCCGAGTACGTACACGCCGACATCGGCTGGGACTGCTGGATCAACGAAGGGAATCCGCTGCCCCAGGCGACGATCGACCTGTTGAGCGAGCACAAGCTCGGCTTGTTCGGCGCGAT
>JBDHAI010000235.1:0-4431 GCA_039588155.1 Gemmatimonadota bacterium
GATCGGCGCATGCACCTCCGCTAGCCGCGCCGGATCGATTCCGTCGCGCACGAGTGCCTCGAACGCGGCCCTGACACGTCGGCGACTCCCGATCATCCCCAAGTAGACCGGCTGGGCCTCGAGGTTCAGTAGCTGCTGCATGCATTCGTAATCGTACTTGTGGCCGCGTGTGACCAGCACCACGTACGTGTTCGGTCCGATGGCGATGTCCCTGAACGCTTCTGCGAAGTCGACGACGCGGACCCGCGCCGCCTCGGGGAACCACTCCGAGTTGGCGAACTCGGGCCGATCGTCGATTATCGTGATCCGAAAACCCAGCATCGCGGCTATATGGTGAAGTGGCCTGGCGATGTGCCCGGCACCCACGATGACAAGTTCGGGCAATGCGCGATGCGTCTCGACGTAGAGCTCGTACCGTCCACTCTCCGTCTCCACCGTGTGAGTGCTACGGGAATCCGCTCGCAGCGCCTCCTGCGCCAATGGGGCCGCCTGATCATCGAGATCGGTCGACCCCAGCGAGCCGATCATCGATTCGTCGCTTACGACCAGGCGCCGACCGATCGCAGCGTTTGCCGGACCCTCGACCACGGTCACTATCGCGACCGGTCCCTGACCGTCTAACGCCGCCAAAGCTGCCGCCGCGGCCTGCGCGGCTGACACCGCTCCTGCTTGCCGATCGCTCACCCAGACTCCCCCATTAGCTCTTCGTACTCTCCAGGCGTGTCCACGTCGACGACCACGCCCGGGTCATCGACTTCGACCTCCTCTGTCTCGTCCGCATGCGCATGCACCACGGATCGAGCCCCTTGAGGTAGTCGCGAACTCAGTAACTCAGCGAAGAGCACCGAGCCGAACAGTACGGGGTGTCCGCGCTTACCCCTGTAACTGGGAACCACGATGCGGGCGCCACCGGGCCTGAAGGTCTCGATAAGTGCGCTCACCGTTTCGGGCTGGACCCGCGGATGATCCACCGGCAGCACCACCGCGGCAACGCTCTGCCGGTCCAGCGCTCGCAACCCGGCCCGCAGCGACTCGATCTGCTCTGTACCTGCTCCGGCACCCCGTGTCGCTCGGGCGCCTGCACTCGAGATCATCTCCGCAAGCACCGAGTCGTCGTCGTTGCAAACGACGATAACTTCCGCGCAACCGCCAGCTTTGAGCACGCGCACGGCGCGCTCGAGGAAAGCCTCATCCCCGACATCGAGGAGCGCCTTCGGGCGACCCATGCGCCGTGAGCGACCTCCAGCCAGTACGATTCCCGCGATCACCAAGGCAAGATGACGAAGTGCTGGCGCCGCGTCAAAAGCGGACAACACTAAGAGAGCCGAAAAGAAGGTCTACTCCAAAGGCAGGGTCAGTGACGGCACGCCTTCCGTGGGATCGGCGCTAAGGGGACCCGGGTCGTACAGCTTCACGAGGGGGACTACGGCCTCGGGTTCCTCCGATGCCTGGTCCAGCCCGAAGAGGAAGAGCTTCTTGGGCACCCACTTGTCAGTGCCGTGTATCGTAAGCTTGATCTCCGACTTCTCGTCTTCCCGAAGCTCCGATCTTCGGAACGGTGTCTCCACAGGCATAGCGTAGGTGTTCGATGTATCGATTTCGAGGTCCGTTTGGGGGGTATCGGAGATGATGTGATCGACGACCTTGCCGCGCGATGTGGTCACGCGAAGCGAGATGGGGTCATCGGTGCCGGCGTAGGGCGCATCGTACGTCACCAACACCATTAACAAACGGTGCATGAGCGTTTCGTCGGTTCCGACCTTGACACGCCTGATGGGTGCGGACACCGACCCCTCAGCGGGGTCGCTACTCAGCTTGTCCCGGAGATCCATAGCGAGCGCCAGCGGGATCGTCGCTCTGCTCTTCGTGCTCGCCCAGACCACCGCCAGCTCCGGCTCCCACAAGTCGGAGCTAGTCGTTGCCAGCCGCACGTACAGGTCCTCAGGTCCAATCAGGTCGTCCCTTATCTTGCCATCGTCGTCCGCAGGGAGGGGTTGGTAGTAGTACAACGACTCTCCGCGCCGCACGCTGCCCACCGTGCCCGTCGACAGCATGGCTCGGTTCAGTCGATCCACATTCGATTGTGTGATCACCAACCGGGGTCTCGAAGAGGTGCCGCTGAAGCGTCCGTGTCGGGTGCGGATGGCCGCGGAAACGGAAGTAAAGAAGCCCATGAGCTACCCCCTTCTCGTGAGCAGCCTCAACCCGCTCGAGTTTAATATACGGGAACGGGGCCGACCGCGATATCGTTCCGCGTCCGGCCCCGCCGCGTCGCGGCGATTGAGGGCCTAGTTGCGTCCCAGCGCGTTCAACATCTCCTCGACCGCCGTGATCTTGAGCCGCGGTCTACCCAGCTCTTTCCCCCTGTTTTCCTCTAACTCTTCGAGTTGCTTCCAGTCGCCCCATGACACATACAGGGACTGGGCCTCTCGCACCGCACGCTCAACGGCCTCTGCGCTCGGCGCAGAAGGCGCCAATACCGCACCGGCGGCCACGTCCTCCAGCATGCACTTCACTGTCTCGCCGGCATCCGGCTTATTGGTGCCGATGATCCCAGTCGGCCCGCGCTTGATCCAACCGGCGACGTAAATCCCCCTGACTGGCCCGCTCGTCTCTAAGTCGACAACGCGACCCTTCTCGTTGGGGACTACGCCCCAGCGATCGTGAAAGGGGAGCCCATCTATCGGCACGCCGCGGTAGCCCACCGAGCGAAAGACGGTATCGACGTTCAACTCCTCGAATTGGTCCGTGTGTTTGGGGCGAAGTGTGCCATCGTCGCTCACATAAAGCTCGTTCTTGACGATCTTCATACCGCGGACCCCAACTTGATCATCCCCGTACAGCTCCACCGGCGATACGAGGAAGCGGAGCGTGAGTCTCTTGGGCTTACCGGTGAGCGGGCGATCCGCACAACTTTGCAGAATCTCGATCTTCTTCTTGAGCATCTTGTCCTCACTCTCATCCACCGAACACTGGCTGAGAGGATCGAGCTGCACTTCGTCCGGTAGCACTACGAAGTCGGCGCCAGCCAGCTCACCAAGCTCCTTGACCTCCGGGTTGGTGAATGCCGCCTGGGCTGGTCCGCGCCGGCCCAAGATGTAGACCTCCTTCACGCTGCTATTGCTGAGGGCCTCCAGTGCGTAGTCGGCAATGTCAGTAGTCTCCAGCTCCTCGCGAGTTCGACAGAGGATACGCGCCACGTCCACGGCGACATTCCCGACTCCGACCACGGCCACACGTTCGACCGAGAGATCGAATTCATAGTGCCTGTAGTCCGGATGTCCGTTGTACCACGCGACAAACTCGGTGGCCGGGTGGCTGCGCTTCAAATCCTCGCCCGCTATGCCCATCCGGCGATCGCTTTGCGCGCCCGTGCAGTAGACGATCTGGTGGTAGTGATCTCTCAGATCGTTCAACGTGACATGGATACCGACATCCACGTTGCCGAAAAATCGGAAGCGCTGATCGCCCGCCAACTTGTCATAAACGCGAGTGACGTTCTTGATCTTCTCGTGGTCCGGCGCAACACCGAATCGCACCAACCCGAACGGCACCGGCAGCCGGTCGTACATATCGACCTGAACTGCCACCTCGTTCTGCTTGAGAAGCTTCTCCGCGGTGTAAAAGCCGGAAGGGCCGGAACCTATAATCGACACACGCAAGGGTTGAGCGTCCGTACCCGGTCGCGCCATGAGCTAGCTCCTTGTTGATCTTGTGCGCAGCTGCGTCAGGGCCGCGATCGCTCGAGGTGGGCTGTCGTATCATACGACGACCGGCACTTCTCTGCGACCCGCTCCAGATCGGAGGGTTGGGAGTCGCACGCGGCCCAGCCGAGGGTTAATTTGCCGGCATCCAGCGAACAGGGGAGTTTAAGGCCAATGAAACATCTGTGCGTAGCTGCCGTCATCTGCGCGTCTGTTCCCGCCGCCGCCATCGCCCAGGACCGCCCGCTCGGAACGCTTCGCGAACAAGCCGAGATCCAGCAGGAATGGCTCCGCCTGCGTCTGGAGCATGTGCTCCCGCGACTCATGCGGGAACACGATGTCGACCTTTGGATCATTCCGATGCGGGAATACAACGAAGACCCCGTCTTCACGAGCCTGGTCGCGCCGACGACGATGGCCGCGCGCCGCCGCACGATCTACGCCTTCTGCGATCGCGGCGAAGACGGCTTTGACCGGATCGCCATCGGTGGTAACTCGCAGGGCGGGCTTTACCGGGTCGTCCGTGATCCCGAAGCCGCGACGGGCGCGGCCGCCGGCCGGGAACGCCAGGCCGAGCCCTTCGGGCCCGACCAATGGAAGCTGCTGCCGCCCGTGGTCGAGGAGTGTGACCCCGACGTCATCGCCGTGAATATCTCTTACACCCACAATTTCGCCGACGGTCTCAGCGCCGGTGAGTGGGAACAGATGCAGGACGCGCTTCCTGAAA
>JBDHAI010000236.1:0-4426 GCA_039588155.1 Gemmatimonadota bacterium
GAAGGGATCTTGGGGACTATCTTCAGCGGTCGCATGCTCCGCGAGACCCGTTTAGGCGAGCGCTCGGCCATCGCGACGACGTTGAGCGGCAGCGCCTGGATCACCGGCAGGGCCGAATACGTCGTCGATGCAGAGGATCCCTTTCCCGAGGGATTCACGGTCGGTGACCTCTGGGCGCGGTGAGCGGTCGGGCGCGGCACAGAGCTCTCGCTTCATGTCGCGGGCATCGGTCGGCTACGACGGGCGCCTCTCGCTTCATGTCGCGCGGCGTCGGGCGGAGATCTCTGATCGGCCGGGGCGCTCCAAATGTCCGCTCCGAGGCGCCTGTCGCAGCCTCCCAGTCGCGGTCACATGTCGGCTCTGGGCCCTGTGCCGTGCCCTCCCTATTGCCGGTGAGCTGTCCGCCGCGGGCTTCGTGCAGCTACCTCTCTGATCGGAGGGGTGGCGCCGGTGGGCGTAGCGCGGGCGGCGGCTCCGATTAGATTCCCGGGATCTGATTTCCGATCCAACAATATGAGGGAGTGGGCTGTGAAGAGATTCGGCTTGTCATTGTGCGCCACGTTGCTGGTTTTGTCTGCCGCGAGTTCGAGGGCGCAGTCGCAGGATCCGTCGCTGCTGACGCTGGAGCGCGTCTTCGCGTCGGCGGAGTTTTTCGGCGAGCGTTTGGGGCCGGCCCGCTGGTTGGCGGATGGGTCGGGCTACACGATGCTGGAGCGGTCGACGGTGACGCGCGGGGGCATCGACATCGTGCGATATGACCCGGGTACTGGCGAGCGTGAGGTGCTGGTCCCGGCGTCCCGACTCGTGCCGGAGGGTTCGTTTTCGCCGCTGGCCATCGAGGACTACGCCTGGTCCGAGAACGGCGAGCGGCTGTTGATCTTCACGAACTCGCAGCGGGTGTGGCGCTACAATACGCGGGGCGACTACTGGGTCCTCAATCTGGGTAGCGGGGAGCTGCAGAAGCTGGGCGGAGATTTCGAGCCTTCCCACCTCATGTTCGCGAAGTTCGCGCCGGACGGGAGTCGAGTGGGCTATGTGTACAAGCACAACGTCTATGTGGAGAGTCTGGAGGACGGACGTATCACGCCGCTTACGGCGGACGGTTCGGAGATCATCATCAACGGTACGTCGGACTGGGTGAACGAAGAGGAGTTCGACTTGCGGGATGGCTTCCGCTGGAGTCCGGACGGCCGGCAGATCGCCTACTGGCAGTTCGACAGCGAGGGCGTCAACGAGTTCACGATGATCAACAACACGGACTCGCTATACCCGCGGATCATCACGTTTCCGTATCCGAAGGCAGGTGAGACGAACTCAGCGGTTCGCGTCGGTGTGGTGAGTGCCGCGGGCGGTTCGACCCGCTGGTTCGAGACCGAAGGTGACCCGCGAAACCACTACGTCCCCTGGATGGAGTGGGTGCCGGGCGGCCAGCAGGTGATCATTCAGTACTTCAACCGTTTGCAGAACAGGAACGATGTACTGCTAGGCGACGCGAATACCGGAGGGGTCTCGACGATCCTCAGCGAGACTGACGAGGCGTGGCTCGATGTCGTTCGTGGCGTGACCTGGCTCGACGACGGCCGAAACTTCACCTGGGTCAGCGAGCGCGACGGCTGGCGTCATGTCTATGCCGTGCCGCGCTCGGGGCAGGGGATCCGTCTGGTGACGCCGGGCGCCTTCGACGTCGACAGCGTCCTGAGGGTCGATGAAGTTGGGGGTTTCATCTACTTCATCGCTTCGCCGGACAACCCGACTCAGCGCTACCTCTATCGCATGCGATTGAGCGGCAGCGGTGGGCCGGAGCGGCTGACGCCCGCGGACCAAGAAGGCACTCACGCCTACGATATCTCTCCGGACGCGCGCTGGGCCTTCCACACCTATTCGCGTTTCGGCGAGCCGCGTACCATCGAGATGGTCGAACTGCCGGCCCATAAGAGTGTTCGCACGCTGATCGACAACGCCGACCTAAGGTCCAGAGTCGCCGCATTGAAGCGAGGGCCAGCTGAGTTCTTCAGGGTGGACATCGGCGACGGCGTGATGATCGACGGCTGGATGATGAAGCCTTACGACTTCGATCCAACGCAGAAGTATCCGGTTCTACTCTACGTGTACGGTGAGCCGTGGAGCCAGACGGTGCGCGACGCCTGGGGCGGCCACCGCTATATGTGGCACCTCATGTTGACGCAGCAAGGCTACATCGTGGCCAGCGTGGACAACCGCGGAACGCCGGCGCCTCGCGGTCGCGAGTGGCGGAAGATCGTCTATCAAAAGATCGGCGTGCTCACGTCGGCCGATCAGGCGGCAGCGATGCGGCAGATCGAGGAATGGCCGTACGTCGACCCGGATCGGACCGCCATCTGGGGTTGGAGCGGCGGCGGATCCTCGACTCTGAACGGGATGTTCCGGCACCCCGATGTATTCGAGACCGGCATGGCCGTAGCGCCTGTGCCCAATGTCCGGCTCTACGATACGATCTATCAGGAGCGCTACACGGGCTTACCACAGGAAGACCCGCAGGTCTACGAGCAGTCCTCACCCCTCACCTTCGCGGGCGGGTTGGAGGGCGATCTCCTGGTCGTGCACGGGACCGGCGACGACAACGTGCACTACCAAGGCACGGAGCAGCTGATCAATGCGCTGGTCGCGGCGGGCAAGCAGTTCACGATGATGGCTTACCCCAACCGCTCGCACGGCATCTACGAGGGCCGGGGCACGACACTTCACGTCTACACGCTGCTGACCGAGTACTTGAAAGAGAACATTCCGCCAGGTCCGCTTCCAGCTCCGGTGGACTAACTCTGGGTCGGGGCCGTACGTGATGGCGAAGGGGGCCGGCTCACTGGGGCCGGCAGCCGGCGGTGCGGAAGTGGCTTCCGACCTGGATCATCTGGGCGTAGAGTTCTTCATCACGCAGAATCCGCAGCTCATCCAGCTTGCCGGCCTTCGCATGGCCTTCCGTTTCGTACGCCGTCCAAGCCTCCACCGCCCGATCGAATGCCCTCGCGAGCTCGACGCAGCTGTACCGCATTCCTTCCACGCGTCGAACCACGTTTCGATAGCGGCGCAGCGCCGCCGCCGCATCGTCGGCCAGGAGGTCGAGCCGCTCTACCGCAGGATCCATGGCTTCAAGTACGATGGGATCCAATTGCGGCGGCTCAGACCTCGGTAGTTCGATGAGAGGTCCCAGCTTCCAGATCGCGACCACGGCGAGCGCCATTAATGTCAGGGCCGCGGCGATCCGCCCACCGGTCAGTGGGCGACGCGAAGCGCGTTCGCGGCCCTCGTAGCTGTACTCGAGCACTCTCGGCGCGGCGGCCCGGGCGCCTGGTCTGGGTGCCGGGTAAGGCCGTGCTGGCGGACCCGTCGGTGCGCCGGGCCGCTCCGGCTGCGGCTCGAGCGAACCCCGGGAGTAGCCTGGCCAGTCGATGGCTGCAGGTTCCGATCGGTCGGCGAGCGAGGCGCCCGTCTCCCGGAACTCATAGAAGGGCAGCGCCACGGTCGCGCCGGGCTTGTCGGCAGATGGCTGGCAGACGATCCCGCGTGGACGTTCGCTTCCATATTCCAGCACGATCGCCACCTGCCACGACTCTCCGAAGAACCGCTGGTGAGTGGCGATGTCGGCCTTCGTGAGCCCGAGCCCGCCGTCGGGATGGGTGTGGTACCAGCCGAGGAGCCGGCGTCGCCGAGTGCTGAGCCGTTCCTGCAAGCGTGGCCGGGCGAGGACGACGAGAGGAGTCGTCCGGTCATCTTTGAGCGGATAGGGCGTTGGGACGATGCCGTCGATTACCACGTAGTCGGCCCCGGTGTCCGGACAGCTGTGGAGCTCTCCCATCAGAAAGCCGAGCTGCCCATCATCGGCCCGAGTGCTCAGGTGCACCGCGATCTCCTGGAGCGCGCCGACCGTGATAAAGCGGGGATATCCGTTCGCCCGGTGGGCTGGGTGGGGCGGAGCCGTCGGGTACCAGTAAGTAGCGCGATCCAGCGGCAGCGAACCCGGCCGCCGCTGGTCGTGCTCGGTATGGTCGCCCGGCCGGCCTGGCGGGCTCGCTCCTTCGCTTTCCGATCTCGCGCTGGGACTGAACATGGACGCTCTGGAATTCGTCCGCGTGCGCGGCCGCTACAGCGGTACACGCACCGGGACACTCATGTGCCGCGGCAACAACGGATATGTTCGCTCAAACGTCTCTTCTCTGCAAACCTCGTGCGCGCTGGTGCGAGCCCCGTCGATTTTCCACGCAACCTCTCAATTGCCATCACCGACAAATCAGAGTTGACGAGCGTTGTTGGGAAGTTCCAGTATTCACGCACGGGAATGTCATCGTAGTGTAAGACGCGCGTGCCTCACTGAACAGAGCCAGGTGACGCCATGGGCATCTATGCGAGCGGGTCCCGCGCCTCTTTCAGGTCGGACTTGGCGATCGTTCTT
>JBDHAI010000237.1:0-6759 GCA_039588155.1 Gemmatimonadota bacterium
AGCACGCCCACGGCCTCGAGCAGCGGCGCCACGACGAGTGGCGCGTAAGGGTGCTGGGTGCTCATCTGGTCTTGGAACAGATCCTCGACATAAGTGTCCCGCAGGATCGGTGGCACCAACTCCGTGGCGTTCTTATAGATCGAGCGAAAGGCGTAGATCTTCCCGTCGCTTCCAGTCAGCCAGAGCGACTTGGTTTGAAACCCACCACCCGCGCTCAACGGTGTCAGGCCACCGGCGTACCTCTCGAGGTCGAGAACCGGCACGCGGATCTCCGTCGTCCACGCGTCGCGGTAGTGGTCCCCCCAAAAGAACCGATGGAACCCACCCGCCGCGTAGTCGGGCCCCGGGATGATCCAGACCGAGTCCGTCGAGGCATCGCTTTGCGCGGGCGCGAGCGCCGGCGTGAGAAAGAAAGTGAGCGAGATGGCACCGGCGGCTGCCGAGCGAAAGGAACGAGCCGTTACGGACGGCCTTGAATAGGACATTAACCCACCCGCGACGCGAAGTGTATATTCTGCCGGTCCCACGTTTTACCCGCTAAAGAGCTCGACGCGGTTCCTACCGGCTTCTTTAGCCTTGTAGAGAGCACGGTCCGCAGCCTCAATGAGGTGCTCAGGCTCCACGTTTGCCTCGGCGACTCGTGAATACACACCCAGACTTGCCGTAACAGCTAGCGTTCCATCCGGCACCGCGACAGGCGTTGCGACGAGACACTCACGTATGCGCTCAGCGACCTGCCGGACTTCATCCGCGTCGCAGTTCGGAAAAACGGCGAGGAACTCCTCTCCGCCGTAACGCCCGATGGAATCGTAGGGCCGAACGCCCTGGCGAATCCTGGCGGCGCTAGATCGCAGAACACTGTCGCCAGCCAAGTGTCCATGGTTGTCGTTGATCTGCTTGAAGTGGTCGATGTCGATCATCGCGACACCGACGGGGACGTTCTCGCGCGCCGACCTCTCCAGCTCACTGCCGAGCAGCTCGGTGATGATCGCACGATTCCATACGCGCGTCAGGGCGTCTGTAGCCGCCTTGAGTTCCGCCTCTTCCAGCCGGCCGCGGAGCTCGCGTTCCGACAGACTGAGCTCATCGAGCCTCAGCTCTTTCTCTACCAAGGCCGCGAGATCTTTGAGCGACGCCACATCGTCCGACGGAAGTTCGCGTGGAACGGTGTCGATGACGCACAGGGTGCCGACGAGGTGACCGTCCGGGGACTTGATCGGCTGCCCGGCGTAGAACCTCACATTGGGCTCACCCGTCACCAACGGGTTGTCGGCGAAGCGTGGGTCGTCCGGAGCGTTGGGAACGACCAGGGTCTCATCGTCATGAATCGCGTGGCCGCAAAACGACACTTCCCGTGAGGTCTCGGTCGTATCCAGGCCTTGCGCAGACTTGAACCACTGTCGTTCAGCGTCGACCAAGGAGATCAACGCGTACCTCGTCCCGAGCACGCGGCGGGTCAGCCGCGTGATCCGGTCGAAGCGTTCCTCGGCCGGCGTGTCGAGGATACCCAGATTCCTCAGGCTGGCCAGCCGCTCGGCCTCGTTGGCGGGCTTCTCAGGCGCCTTCATAGTCGGCCTGATTATAAGCTGGAAAGGCCGAGTGCACCAAATCGGCGACGAACGTCTTGCCGCCGGAGCCGGTGCAAGCCGTTCCAGTGGGATACTGTGTGCAGTTTCCGTCGCTGCCGGCGAATTCTCATTGCACCGCGCCAGGGCTCTCGCTAGACTCCTGTGGACATTACCAACCGGGAGCTAACCATGCGCACGTTCGTCATGACGACCGCAGCCGTCGTCGCACTCGCCTGCGTGCCAGGCTGCGGCGATCAGACTCCAAACGCAGACGAGGGGGCAGACATCGCGTACATGGACGCCGCGAACGGCAATGTACTATTGGCCGAGTGGACCGGTCCCTACGGCGGGGTTCCGGCCTTCGACAAGATGGAGCTGGCCGATTTGAAGCCCGCGCTCGATGCCGGCATGGCCAGGAGCCTCGCCGAGATCGACGCGATCGCCGAGAATCCGGAACCGCCGACCTTCGAGAACACGATCGTCGCGATGGAGCGGACGGGCAGAGATCTCGACCGCGTGCAAACGTACCGGCGGATCTGGGGCTCCAACCTGTCGTCGCCGGAATTCCGCGAGATCCAGATAGAGATGGCACCGAAGCTGGCGGAGTTCAGCACGAAGATCATCCAGAACCAGGCGCTCTTCGATCGTATCCAAACGGTCTACGAGAGCGAGGAGGCGAAGACGCTACGGCCCGATCAGCAGCGCCTGCTCCTGCTGGTCTACGATCGCTTTGCACGCAATGGGGCGACGCTGTCGGTGGAGGCAAAGGAACGCTACGCGGCAATAAACCAGCGGCTGGCAGAGCTGCATACCCAGTTCGCCAACAACGTGCTGGCGGATGAAGAGGGGGCGGCCTGCCGCAGTCGTTGGTTCGGGCTGCGGCCGCGGCGGCGGCGGAACGCGGCCGCGACGGCGAGTACGCCGTTACCAATACGCGCTCGTCGATGGATCCCTTCCTGACCTTTTCTGATGAGCGTGACCTGCGCGAGAGAGTCTGGAGGACGTACTACAGCCGCGGCGACAACGGCGATGAGCACGACAACAACGGCGTGATTACCGAGATTCTGCAACTTCGCGACGAGCGTGTGAAGTTGCTGGGTTACGATAACTACGCGGCATGGCGGCTGGAGAACCGCATGGCCAAGACGCCGGAGCGTGCGTTCGAACTGCTGGAGGCTATATGGCCGGCGGCGCTGGCGAGGGTCGAGGAAGAGGTCGCCGACATGCAGGCGATTGCTGACGCCGAGGGTGCCGGCATCACCATCGCGCCTTGGGACTACCGCTACTACGCCGAAAAGGTTCGCAAGGCCAAGTACGATCTCGACTCCGATGAGGTCAAGCAGTATCTGCAGCTCGACAACCTCATCGATGCGATGCACTTCGTGGCGGGCGAGCTGTTCAACTTCGAGTTCACGCCGCTGCGCGAGGGTGTGGTTCCGGTCTTCCACGCGGACGTAAAGGTATGGGAGGTCAACGACAAGACGTCAGGTGATCTCGTGGGGCTCTGGTATCTGGATCCGTTTGCGCGTACAGGCAAGCGCTCCGGCGCCTGGGCGACGTCATATCGCAGTCACGAGAGCTTCGATGGCGAAATCACCACGCTGGGCTCCAACAACTCCAACTTCATCAAAGGGGCGCCCGGTGAGCCCGTGCTGATCTCGTGGAGTGACGCTGAGACTCTGTTCCACGAATTCGGCCATGCGCTGCACTACCTGTCGTCGAACGTCGTCTACCCGACATTGAATGGCGGAGTGCGCGACTACACCGAGTTCCAATCGCAGCTGCTGGAGCGCTGGCTGCTGACCGACAAGGTGATCGACAATTATCTCCTGCACGTGGAAACCGGCGAGCCGATCCCGGACGCACTGGTCGAGAAGATCCGGAACGCGGCGACGTTCAACCAGGGGTTCGAGACCACGGAGTACCTGGCCTCGGCGCTCGTGGACATGCGGTACCACACCATGGATCCCGTCGGCCTCGATCCCGATGCGTTCGAGCGTGAAGCGCTCGCCAGACTCGGCATGCCCGAGGAGATCGTCATGCGTCACCGCAGCCCGCATTTCGCTCACATCTTTTCGAGCGAAGGCTACTCGGCGGGCTACTACAGCTATATATGGGCGGATGTCCTGACGTCGGACGCGGCAGAGGCCTTCGCCGAGGCGCCAGGCGGTTTCTACGACGAGGAACTGGCGAAGCGGCTGGTCGAACATCTCTTCGCCATCCGGAACGCGGTCGATCCAGCGGATGCCTATCGGGCGTTCCGCGGGCGCGACGCGACGATCGATGCGCTGATGCGGGATCGGGGGTTTCCGGTCCCATAGCGCCACCTAGTCGGTCAGCCCGGGAACGTTTCGAGCGTCGGGGATGATCAGGCGCTGGCCGGCCATCAGGCGGCTCGGGTCCAGGTCCTCGTTCGCGGCGCGGATCGCCGAAAGCCGGGTACCATACCTCCTGGCGATCCGGCCCAAGGTCTCGCCCCTCCGCACGACGTGAACGACCGAGCGCACCCGCTCCGACGGCGGCACCTCGAGGTAGTTCTCGGCGAAGATGCGTGGCGTCCCGGCGGGGAGCCGGACCGGATAGCGTTGGCCCGGAGGTGTGACACCGCGGATGAGGTGCAAGTTGAGCGCGAGGATATCGTCCAGTGGAACGCGGGCGGCTTCGGCGACGACGTCGAGGCTCGTGGCATCGGGGACATAGGCGATGTCGAAGGTCGCGATCGGTTTGAAGCGCTTGCGGATGCCGTACTGCTCCGGCTGCTTGGCGATCAGCGCGGCAGCGATGAGTTTCGGCACATAATCGCGGGTTTCGCGGCGCAGTGCGCGACGACTGGCGATCGTCCAGTAGTCTCGGCTGCCGGCGCGGCGAATGGCCTGATGCAGGCGGCCCGGCCCGGCGTTGTAAGCGGCGAAGGTCAGATACCAGTCGCCGAACTCGCGCTGCAGGTCTCCCAGGTAGTCCGCTGCGGCGTAAGTCGCGGCGATCGGGTCGAGTCGCTCGTCCACCCAGTGCGAGATTTCCAGGTCATAAATCCGTGCCGTGTTGGGCACGAACTGCCACAACCCGAGCGCGCGCGCCCGGCTGTAGGCGGTAGCCTGGAAACCGCTCTCGATCAGCGGGAGGTAGACGAGGTCCTCGGGCAAATCGGCTTCGCGGAATATCTCCCTCATCAGCCGTTCGTAGCGACCGGCGCGGCTGAGACTGATCTCAAAGCTCTTACGGCCACGGTTTTGGTAGTAGTCCAACCAGTTCGCCACCGCTGGGTTGACCTCGATCGGTATATCCCAGGTGACCCGCTCGGGTTGGGGTTCCTCTTCTGACGCAGGCCTGCGTTCCACGGGCTCGCAGCCGCTGAGGACGGCGGCAGCAAGCAATGTGACCGGAGCGTATCGAGGTCGCATAGGCGCGGTTCGGCCATTGACCCAAACAGAACATGAGCTGGCTGTAAGGGATTGTGCGGCCTTTTGACATTCAGGGGGCTGCCGGGCAGGACTAGAACGTTAATATAGATCTTCCCCGCGGTCAAACGGTCCGCTGATTTGTCGACCGCACGCATGTTGGCAGTGCAAGCGAGAGGAGGATCCGTCGTGGCTAGGACGCTGACCGTCTTTCTGCTGATGATCTACGCGGGCTGTGGAACGGCCCGGGCGCAAACGGGCGCCTATTTGGGCGAGCTCGCGTGGCCGCAGGCGGAAGAGCGGCTGCGCGAGGCCGCACTGGTCATCGTGCCGTTCGGTGCCGGTGCCAAGGAGCATGGCCCGCACCTGCCGATGAATGCCGACCGCGTGGTCATGGAGTTCCTGTGCCGGCAGGCCGTCGAGTCTTTGGCGGTTATCGTGGCGCCGCCTATCCTGCACGGCTGGTTCCCAGCCTTCCGGGACTACCCCGGGACCGAGGTCGCGGACCCCGAAGTCTTCCGGCGCTACGTCTACCAGGTCGCCCGCTCGCTGGTCCGGCACGGCGCCCAGCGCATCGTCTTCCTCAACACCGGAATCACAAGGGCTACCGGCCTGCCCATCGCCATCGCGGCCCGCGAGCTACGAGTAGAGATGGGAACGCCGACACTCGTCATCTCCTGGGATGACCTGGAGACGCCGGAGATCGATGCTCTGCAAGAGCAGGAATACGGCGGCCACGCTGACGAGATCGAGACCTCGATCAACCTGTTCCTGCAGCCCGAACTGGTGAGCGATGAGCTTCCGCCGGCTTCCTACCGGGAAGGACCGCCCCAGGACTACCCGGGCTACAAGCCGGGCCTATTCTCACTCGACCCGCGCGATCCAGCCTATTCCGAGACGGGCTACCTGGGCGACCCCAGCCTGGCCAGCGCGGAGAAAGGTGAGGCAGCGCTAAAGATCATGACGCGGAGTTGGCTGGAGGCGCTGCGGGGGTTCTCGACGGCGCCCCGTGGCGAGCAGCGCTGATCTATGCCGACGGGCCCAGGGGGGGCAGCGGCTTTCTGGCTAGACAACACCCGAGAACACGCCGATAATTCGGGATGCACCCATCGCGGTTGTCTCAGTACCTCGATCTCATCCATTCGACGCAGGGAGCTCGAACCATGCGACATTTGATTCCAGCACTGCTCGCCATCGTCATCGCCACATCCGCCTTCGGCCAGAGTTCTGACATCCGAGACAACCCGCGGGTGCGCGAAGCCCTCCACCTGCTCGAGGTCTGGGCAGATGCAGAGCGTGCCTACGAGGAGATCCCGGGCATCTCCATGGCGGTGATCCACGACCAGGACGTTCTTTGGAGCAAAGGGTTCGGGTTCGCTGACCGAGAGGCCCGCCAGCCGGCGACGCCGCAGATTGTGTATTCGATCTGCTCGATATCGAAGCTCTTTACCTCGGTTGGTGTCATGCGGCTGCGAGACGAAGGGAAGCTTCGGCTCGACGATCCCGTGGGCACGCATCTGGACTGGTTCGACATCGGCGACACGTATCCAGATGCGCCACCGGTGACCGTCGAGGGACTGCTCACGCACTCCTCCGGACTCCCGCGCGAGTCCGATTATCCCTACTGGTCGCCGCCGGACTTTCCGTTTCCCACACACGAGCAGATCATGGAGCGACTGTCGGATCAGGAAGAATTGTATCCGGCTTCCGAGTATTTCCAGTACTCGAACCTCGGGCTGACGCTGGCGGGCGAGCTGATCAGCGCAACCTCCGGACAAGACTACTCGTCGTAC
>JBDHAI010000238.1:0-7618 GCA_039588155.1 Gemmatimonadota bacterium
AAAGGATCCACTCGCCGGCTACCAACAGAACGAGCTCGCAGCTTCCCTCCGATACGGTCGCCGTACAGGCCGTGTCGGTCCCGTCGTCGACGCTGATGGTGACGTTTCCGGTCGGCGTCCCGCCATTCGCGCTGACGTCGAAGTCGACCGTGATCTCCTGGCCCACCACCGACGGATCCGGCTGATCGTCCAGCGTCACCGTCGTGTTCGCGGAGATCACCGTGTGCGGTTCGCTGTCCTGGCTGCCCCCGAAGCTGCTGTTACCCGCGTACACGGCCGTCACCGTCTTCTCGCCGATCCGCGCCGAGCTCAGCGAGCAACTACCCTCCGCCACGCTGGCCTGGCAGCTGCCCAGTTCGCCGTCGCTGACACTCACCGTCCCGGTCGGCGCACCGCTGCCCGGGGGATCGATAGTCACGGTGAAGCGGACTTCGTAGGGCTGGCCAGCCGGCGACGGATCGGGGCTGTCCGAGGTGATCGTCGTCGTGGTCGACGCGACGCCGACGTCATGCGTGTCGGTGTCGGAGCTGCCCTCGAAGGTCTCGTCGCCCAGATAGGTCACGGTGAGCGGTTTGGATCCCGCCGTCGTCGGCGTGAAGCTGCATTCACCGCGTCGCGCCTTGACCGTGCAGCCGTCCGTACCGTCGCTGACCGTGACCATTCCGGTCGGCGTGCCGCTGCCCGGCGGCGCCGCGCTCACCGCAAAGCTGACCACGATAGTCGCGGATTTCCCCACCTGGTGCGGCTCCGTGTCGGAGCTCGCCTCGAATCCACCACCGCCCAGGTAGTTCGCCCGCAGACTCTGGGAGCCCGCCGACGAAAGCCTGATCGTGCATTCTCCCAGCGCCACCGATGCCGAACAACGCTCCACCCCGCCCTCGTCTGACGTGATCTCCACCATACCGGTCGGCGTACCCTGAGCGGTGTTCACCTCGAACTGGACCGTGACCTCCTGCCCGACGACCGACGGGTCCGGAGTGTCAGAGCTGATGAACGTCGAAGTGGCCGAGTCGCAGTTGGGATCGGTTCCCGGGTCACAGGCCGTTTCCGACTTCGAACACGACAGGACAGTCACACAGGCGAGGCTCAATGGCAGACTGAGACGCAGGCCGAGAGACATCATCTCGCGAGCAGAGCGGACGATCTGAACCGACATTCGATGGTTTTGTTTTCCGACTTCCGACACCGAGCGCCTTCCCTACGGTCGTGGTCTCGGCCCGGCCAAAGACCTGACGTCAGCAACGAGGCCACGAGACAAACGGAACCAAAGCCCGTAAGGGCAAGTTCGGTACCTGCTTAGCTAGCTCGCGGAAGGATATGATATAGATGGACGTATCGGTGGCGAAAGCCCTGGGCGCAACCCAGCTGGTGCGCCGACGCCACAGGCACGACCGTCGCCGCGGCTAGCGGCTCGGAGTCCTCCGGGCCGAGCCGCAGCTTACCCACTCCCGCGGCTCACCGGTCCGGGGATCGATGGGCAGCACCGAGCGGTCCCGGGGCACGCGCTCGGGATCCTCCGAGGCCGCGTAGGCGAGCATGGCTGCGAGAGTCGCGTTCTCCTTCAGGTCGTCGAACACGATCTTATCGTAGGTGTCGCGGTTGGTGTGCCAGGTGTATTGGCGGTACTCCTCGTAGGGCGACTGCAAGCGGAAGGCTGGCGCGCCGTGGCAGAGGAAGGCGACGTGGTCGCTCCCCTGATTGTCTTGGGCGCCTGGAAACTCCAGCGTGATGTGCCCGCTGATCTCGCTGGGTACGAGTGCAATCCACCGGGCGATGTGCTGGCCGGCGAACATCAGGCCCTGCCCCTCGATCTTCTCGACGCGCCAGGTGCCGTTGTCCTGGTTGAACAACGCCTGCAGACCCTCCAGCACCTCCGGATGATCTTCGCTGAACGCCCGGGAGCCGATGAGCCCCCGCTCCTCGGCGCCCCAATGGCCCACCAGGATCGTGCGCCGCGGGTTGGGATAGGCCTCTCTCAGGATGCGCATCGCCTCCAGCATCGTGATGGTACCGGTGCCGTTGTCGGTGGCACCGGTCGCCGCGTGCCAGGAGTCGAGGTGGGCGGAGAGGACGACGTACTCGTCGGGCAGCTCGCTACCCTTCAACTCGGCGATCACGTTGAACTGCGCTACTTCGCCCAGGTCCTCGGCTCGGGCGTCGACGCGGATCCTGGGACGCTGACCCCGATCCGCCATGCGAAACAGCAGCCCGTAGTCCTCGCACGAAAGGTCGATCGCCACGGCGCGCTCGCTCACCGTCTCGAAGATCTTGTTCACACCCCAGCCGCCGGACCAGCGCGAGGTCACTAGGCCCAGGGCACCCGCCTCCTCTAGCGTCTGTTCGCGTTCGCGCCACGAGTCCCCCAAACGCCGGACCCGCGACGCCCAATCGAATTCAACCGCAGCGCGCAGCGTGTTGATCCGCTGTACCGTTCCGGGCCGGGCGTAGCGCTCCAGCTCCTGCCGCGCCCGACACATGGGCTCCGGCGCCGCCGTCAATACGAACTTGCCTTCGACCGTCTTCAGCCAGCGCGGCAACGTCTCCGCTGTGAGCCCCGCCGGCGGAACGGCCACCTCGCCCTCTATCGGCCCGTCGGTACCGGGGCTCCAGGCCATGATCTCGGCTTCCAGCGTCTGCACCCGCGGCGATACGAGATCGACATGTAGAGAACCTTGACGCCACCCCATCCAGGTTCCGTATTCCTCCTTCCACACCGACACACCCCAGCTCTCGTACGTCCGCACCAGCCAATCCTGTGCGGCGGCCAACTCCGGCGAGCCCGCGAGCCGCGGCCCAACCGAATCCATCAAGACCTGAGCCAGCGTCTCGGTCTGAGAGTTCTCGATTCCGACATCCCACATCCTACGGATCACCTGATCGTCGCTGCGGAAAGTCTGGCCGGGCAGATCGGCCGGGCCCGCGACCAGCATCAGAAGCGCCACGGCCGCTCGGGTCGCGATGCGCGTGCGTGTCACGATCGAAGCCTGCACAAATGAGGAACTACTCGTCATGATTAACCCCTATCGATTTACCGACCAGCTAAGAGAGACGTGAATATCGGTGGTAAAGAGGGCCGAAGAATGGCTGGCGTCGTGCCCCTGCGCAATCACGACCGCATCGGCAGCTTGGCGATCAGCGACTGCCTATGGGCGAAGTCGTTCCGTAGCTGCTCAGGCGGCGGCTGCCGGCCGCGCCGCGGCCCGGACGGCGGCGAGCTGGCCAGCGTCGAATTTCTTCAGTCGCCGCTTGATCAGCGCGACGACTTCGTCCTCGGACAGAGGTTTTTTCGGATCGAGATTGACATGGTACTTCGCCAAAGTGCGGTAGCGCTTGAACATCAGCAGCAAGAAGATCACGAAGTAGTCGATCTTCCGGAACACCAGCGACTGATTCTCGATCATCGCCTGCCGCTTATCCAGAAAATCGTCGGGCATGTCCAACCAGTGGAGGTTGGGCTTCAGGTGGTGTCCCAGGTGATAGCCGTCGTTGTAGCAGCGGTGGTTATAGCTGCTGTTGATGGACGTGACGACGGATCGGTAGTCGTTGGTCGGGTCGTCGGGATCGACGAAGGCATGCTGCGCCCAGTTGCCCATCATCTGCAGGGCGCGCGTGGCCATCAGCGGCACCACGAAAACGACTAGGCCGGCTTGCCAGTTCCAGAGCAGGGCCAGAATGGTGAGTGCCGCAAAGCTCACCTCTCCGCGCACCAGACGCCAAGCCAGGCGGTTTCGCCGGCGCCTCTTCATGTAGAGGAACAGCTCGATGTCGCCCAGAATCAAGAACCTAGCTAGGTACTTGATGAAATCGATGAAGCTGTCGCGCTGGTAGGCCATGGTCGAGCTGAGGTCATCGGGCATGTTTTCATCGACATGGTGCATGCCGATGTGGTGGACGAAATAGGTCTCGGGTGACTGGCCGACGAATATCCCCAACACCCATGGAATGTAGTTGTTGAGCAGCTTGTACTCCCGCTTGAACAGCGTGCGGTGGCAGGTGTTATGGAGGGCGAGCATGAACGGACCCAGGAACCAAAAGTAGAGCGCCCAGTAGACCGGCGCCATCCACCAGCGGAAATTGCCCGGTATGAACATATAGACCACTGCCGGGACGAAGATCGCCGTCATAATTAGCGACAGGCGTATGAACCGCAGGTCGCGCTCGTCTCGGATGAATCGGCCGAATATTCCTCTCAGCAGACCCGGCTTGGCGGCTGGAGTCCAGGTCGGATCGGTAATCGAGATCACAGCGTCGCTGGTCACAGCTCGTCCTTGCTCAGGATTTGGGATGTTTGGGACGGAATAGCCTGCTGCGATAATATAAGCCGTGCGCGGTTAAGCGGCAAAAACTTCATGACACTCGACGGTTCAGGCGGGCACTTGCGACGGCCCCGGCAACGTGACGCGGAACGCGCAGCCCTGGCCGTCATGGACCTCGAGCTCGATCTCGCCGCCGTGCACCTCCACGGCCCAGCGGGCGATGGCGAGGCCCAGACCACTACCCCCGCTCAAGCGTGACCGCGACTTGTCCACCCGGTAGAACCGCTCGAAGACTCGCCCACGATGCGGCGGCGGGATACCGGGGCCCTGATCGATGACCTCCAGTGAGCCGCCGTCATTCGTTCGCCTGACGACCAGCCGGATGGTCGAGCCGTGCGGGCTGTACTTCACCGCGTTATCCACCAGGTTGACCAGCGCGTGACGCAGCACCTGGCGGTCTGCGCTGATCTCCACAGGCTCGAGTGTATCGATCGCCAGCGCCTGGTCCTTCTCTTCGGCCAGCACCGAGAAGTCTGACGCGACTTGGCGCGTGAACTCAGCCAGGTCGAGCCCTTCGGGCTGCAACGCGAAGCGCCCGGCGTCGGCGCGGCTCAGGGTCAAGAGGCTATCGATCAGCCGTCCAAGTCGATCGACCTCTTCTAGCATGCTCCCAATCGCATCGCGGTACGCCGGTCCGTCACGCGACTCTCGCAGCGCGACTTCGCCGACGCTGCGCATACTGGTCAGAGGGGTACGGAGCTCGTGGGAGGCGTCGGCTGTGAACTGCCGCAACCGCTCGAAGGAGAGCTGCAAGCGAGCGAACGTCGCGTTGACACATAGCCGGCGAGTCCGGCAAAGGCCGCGGCGAAGGGGAGGCTGAGCAGCTCGATGAGCGCCAAACCCGTCAGCGTCTTCCGCAACGGCACTTCGGATCGAATCACTCGTAGGGTGACGGGCGCTTCGCCCACCGAGAAAGGTTCGTCGAGGAAACGCACCCGGTGGCCGGGGTCGAGAGACAGCCGGTCGATCCGCTCAACGCCTGATTGCGGCGCCGCGATGGCCCCCGACAGCCAATCGGGAAGCTCGCTGCGGAAGAGGAGCTCCCCAGAGACGCTCCACGCCTCCGCCCAGATCTGCTCGCCGACTTCCTCGCCTTCATGGGGATGTACCGGCCCCAGCCAGCGCAGCCCGCCGTCGGCCGTGGGTTCCAACATCGTCTCGACGAGCTCGAGATCCTGGCGGAGCCGCTGATCCAGGTCGGCCGACAGGTTCCTCGCGACCACGACGAACACGGCGCCTCCAAAGAGCAGCAGACCGATGAGCAGTGTGCCCGCGTAGAGAACCGCCAGCCGGAGCCGGATGCTCTGACGTGACCACCAGGTCATACAGCCTCTTCCTGGAGCAAGAAGCCGACCCCGCGAATCGTGCGAATCAGTTTCTCGTCGAACTCCTGGTCGACCTTCTTTCGCAGCCGCGACATTTGCACGTCGATGACGTTGTCCAGCGGGATGAGGCCGGGCTCGACTTTCCAAATGTCACGCGCCAGCATTTCCCGAGAAATCGTATAGCCTTTGTGACGCATCAGGTACTCCAGCAAGTCGAACTCACGGAGGGTCAGGTCGAGTATGCGGCCGCCTCGAACCACTTTTCGAGTCACCATGTCGATTTCCAAATCGGCAGCCTGAAGCTTCAGCACCGTATCGGTCCGGCCCCGTCGCAGCAACGCCCGGATGCGGGCGAGCAACTCGGAGAAAGCGAACGGCTTGACGACGTAGTCATCGGCCCCGCAATCGAGCCCGCGGACACGGTCCTCCACAGCGTCGCGGGCCGTCAGAACCAACACCGGCGTCTCCAGGCCACGCTTGCGCATCGTGCACAGGATATCGATACCGTCCCGGCCCGGGAGCCCCAGGTCGAGGATGACGAGGTCGAATACCTCGTCGTTCAGTTTGAAGAACCCTTCCTCTCCCGTCGCCGCCACGTCGACGTCGTAGTGCTCCTCGCGCAGACCTTTCTGAAGGGCGCTGGCCACCTTCGACTCGTCTTCTACGACCAGAATGCGCATTCAGCCCCGCTCTATCGGGTTCCCCTGCTCGTCCCACATCTCCAGCTCGACGAACTCGCCCGCCTCGTAGACCGCCTCGACCCGCTTCTGACCGTTCTCGTACCACTCGCTGTAGGCGCCCTCCGGTTTCCCATCCCGGTACGTCGCCTCACTGCGCAGGCTCCCATCCTCGAACCACTCGGTCGCGGGACCGTTCTTACGGCCCCGTGAGTACAGCCGCTCGAAATGTTGCTGGCCATTCTCGTACCAACCGCGGGACGGGCCCTCCAACGTACCATTCTCGAACTGCGACTCGCTCTTCTTTGCACCGCTCGCATACCATTCCACCGAGGGGCCGTGCGCTTTCCCGCCCTTCATTTCACGCTCGCGGATCAGCTGGCCGCCCTCCGACCACTCGCGGACTACCCCCTCGCTCATCCCGTTGACGAACGTCTGCTCCCGCATCAACTGGCCGTTCTCGTGCCAGTCCCGGCGCCTTCGGTCCTGCACGCCGGCCCGAAAATACTCCTCAACGGACTGCTGGCCGCTCCGGTAGTAGCCCGCCGCCCGGCCGCTCTTCAACCCGTCCTGGTACTCGATCTCGGCCAAGACCTGGTCCGAGTCCTCGTAGTACGTCACGACGGATCCAGAGAACGGATCGAGCGTTCCTGCCACGTAAAGGACGCCGTCAAGCTCCTGGGTGTCGGCCATCTCCACGCGCTCAGATGTACACGACAGCACGGCCAGAAGCGCTAGCCCCGCAAGACACACTGAGATGGCAGGTCCACAGACTCTAGGCATTACGATAATCGATCCCCGCTTGTGGTTCGCTATCCAACCGCAATTAAGTGAGCCGACCCTCGCCTGGCGAAGGTCGGCCCGCTCAAGTTACGACAGCGTTGTCACTACAGGAAGCCGCCGGTTCCTCCTAGTTATGGATTCCGATCGCCCTCTGAGCCAGCTCGCCCCGCGTCTTCGCGCTGAACGTGCCGCCGTTCGGGGGGGTTCCACCGTCGTTGTGGCACGTGTAGCAGGCGAAGTCGAGCGTTATGTAAGGATTCGTATGCGTGTCCCCGGACGTCGGGTCCAAGAAGAACATGTCGTCCTTCGTCTTCAGGCTGTCGGTGTCGATCGTGAACAGGTGTGTGCGGATGTCGCCCTCGTACAGGTGCACGGCCCGCGCCGACTTCGAGGCCCGCCCCATATGGCAGTCCTCACACTCAGGACCGGGAATGTGGTTGAGCGTCACACTCGTATGGCAGTCCTCGCACTGCATGACGATGCCACCCTGGTCGTAGCGGATCCCCACGTGTGGATC
>JBDHAI010000239.1:0-8311 GCA_039588155.1 Gemmatimonadota bacterium
AACCGACTACGACCGGCGACACGCCGGATCGGGGACCCCGACCACATGCCTCGATTGCCACACGAACGATGGCTGGGGTGTGGCGAACTTCGACCACGGGGTGGTCTCGCAGGGCTTCGATTTGATCGGGGCGCATATGGCATTGGGGTGTACGAATTGTCACGATCCGAACAACAACGACCGGCCGTATTGGATTCCGGCGGACGAAAACGACTGCATTACCTGTCACCAAGATGACTACGATAGACAGCACTCGGGCAGCGGTTTTGTGACCGACTGCCTGCAGTGTCACAACATTGACACCTGGATAGGCGTGATCTTCGATCACACCCAGGTTTCGGGCGGCTTCGAGCTCATCGGAGCGCATGGCCAGTTGGCTTGCACCGCTTGCCATCAGCCGAATGGAGCGCCGCTGTTCAACACAAAGGACGAGACGAACTGCATCCTCTGTCACCAGGCCGATTACAACGGGCAGCACGCGGGTAGCGGTATCCCAACGGCCTGCACCGACTGTCACACCGTTAATGGCCCGTGGACGGACGTGTGGTTCGATCACGGCTTCGCCTCGGGTGGCTTTGACCTGATCGGTACGCACGCGGGGCTCGCCTGCACCGTGTGTCACGACCCTGGCAATGGTGCGCCGCTATACAACACCAGGGACGAGAACGAGTGCATCGTCTGCCATCAGGCCGAGTACAACGGACACCACAGCGGAACCGGCATTCCAACCACATGTGGCGATTGCCATACGGCGGCGGGCCCGTGGCTCGACGTGAACTTCGATCACGGCCAGGCCTCGGGTGGCTTCGATCTTGTGGGCGCTCACGCCGCTGCGCCATGTACGGCGTGCCACGACCCGAATAGCGGCGTCCCGATCTGGAAAACGAACGACGAGCGGAGCTGCACCGTTTGCCACCAGAGCCTTTACGATGCACAGCACGCGGGAACCGGGATCCCGACGACATGCGGGAATTGCCACAATACCAACACCTGGACGGGAGCGGTATTCGACCATCCGGCGGCGTCCGGCGGGTTCGACCTCATCGGTGCCCACGCGGCTCTCGCCTGCACGGCCTGTCACGATCCGGCAAACGGCGTCCCGATCTGGTTGACGAATGACGAGAACTTCTGCATCGCCTGCCACCAGGCTCTGTACGATTCCCGACACGCCGGGACCGGTTTCCCCACCAGTGGCTGCGCTGATTGTCACACGGTCAATGGCCCCTGGAGCGACACGAACTTCGACCATAACACGGCCTCAGCTGGTTTCGCGCTCATCGGAAAACACGCAACGATAGCGTGTACGCGGTGCCACGATTCGGTTGGCGGCGCCCCTCTCTTTACGGCGCGCGCCGACGATGACTGCATCGCCTGTCACGAGGATCGGTATCTGGTCGCACACGGTCAGGGTGGCGGCACACCAATAACCTGCGAGAACTGCCACACCAGGAACAGTTGGACCGAAATCACCTTCGATCACGACTCCCAGTATTTCCCGATCTATACGCTGAGGCACAGAGGCAAGTGGAGCGATTGTTCGGACTGCCACACGAACCCGAACGACTTCGCCGTGTTCAGCTGTCTCAACTGCCACGCCCACAGTCGGAGTCGGATGGACAGCGAGCACAGTGACGAGAACGGGTACCAGTACATCAGCAGCAGATGCCTTGAGTGTCACCCGCGTGGAATCGCCGATTGACGCACAGCGTGGACGCTTGACCGGCGTGGCGGTAGCCCGACGCGTCGGGTCGAGAGCGCGGCGTAGGCAGAACGCTGGCAGGACGTACGGGGCAGAAGGGAGGACTTTGGCTCATATCGCATGGAAGGCGCTATGTCGTGCCCTTCTCTTGTCCGCAGCGGTGGTGGCAAGCGGCGCGTGCGCTTCGGACACGACCGGTCCCAACGACGGGATTGCTGAGATCAGGTTCAGTGCGCAGCCAGCGGACGCGACGGCGGGTGCCGAGATTTCACCGGCCGTGCAGGTTGTGCTACTCGACGGCGACGGCAACACAATCACAGGCGCTGATGTCGAAGTCGGAATTCAGATCGGCACGAACGTAGGTGGCGGACGACTCACGGGAACGACTCGAGTTAAGGCGACGAACGGGGTCGCGTCGTTCGCCGACCTGTCGATCGACAGATCCGGCTCGGGATATACGCTGTTGGCGTCATTGGCCGAGCTGCGCGATACGAGTACAAGCTTCGCCATCGACCCCGCCGCCCCCTTCCAGCTGTCTTTCGTCTCGCAGCCCGTAGTTGATACCGCACGAGGGACGATCGCTCCTTTCGTCGTGGAGATACAGGATCAATTCCGCAACCGGATCATGGGAGCGAACGACGTCGTGACCGTGGCCCTCGACGCCAACCCGGGCGCCATGATCTTCCACGCTAGCGGCGCGAGTACAGATAGCAGCGTGCTCCAGTACGTAGACCCACTCACGCCCGAAGTATTACCCGGACTGCCGGCGGCCCAGGCGTCGGAGATATCCGGTATGACCTACGATGCGATGTCCGGGAGAGTGCTGGCGGTCGAGATCGGCACGGAACTGCTCGAAATTGACCCGTTGAGCGGAGCCGTAGCCACGATCGGGGTGCACGGCGTCCTTCCGTTGAGGGGGCTCACTTGGGAACAGGGCGGATCCGGGCGCCTTTTGGCGAGCCATCCACATCGAAACGAGATGTACGAGTTGAATCCGAGCACGGCGGCGGCAACGCTCTTAGGCGGTCTCGACATCGCGAACGATAGCGTGCTCGGGATCAACGGGCTGGCGACCGATCCCACCGACGGGAGCATCTACGCTGTCGTCAGGCTACGGGACAACGTCAACCGGAGGATGCGCGATCTGGTGACCGTCGACGTAAACGCGCTGGTGACCACCCGGATAGGAACGTTGTCCGAGGAGGGCGTGGCCAGCCTCGCGTTCTACCCCGACGGCACGCTGTACGCGGCCACCGGTGACGGCGGGACGCATCCAGAATCGCTTTGGTCGGTCGACAAGACGGACGCTTCCATGAAGCTGATCGTCCCGATGGGGGAGGGGAATACGGGGGAGGCGATCGTGTGCGTTCCAGCGCACTTGAGCGGCACGCTTGCTGTGACGGCGGCGGAGGGCGTGGCCGTGTTCAGCGACTTGACGATCGACGCACCCGCAGAGGGCTATGTGCTGATCGCGACGGCTCCGGGTCTGGCGACCACTCTCAGTGTACCGTTCGACCTAATCAGACCATAGTCTTGCGGCTGGGGCCCTTCCACCTTTGACTCGCCGTCAAAGAAGTCCACGGACGTAGCCCCCGTCGATTTGAAGGGTAGTGCCCGTGATGTAGGCGGCGCGCTCCGAGGCGAGGAAGGCCACGAGGTCGCCCAGCTCCTTGGGGTCCCCCATTCTGCCCGCCGGAATACCTCCAACCAATCCCTCCATCACCTCGGCGACCGTCGCTCCCGAGTCGGCCGCCCGAGTCTCGGCCAGCTCGGTGACCCGGTCGGTGGCCATGTAGCCCGGGCAGATCACGTTCACCGTGATGCCGTCCTGTGCGAACTCCTCCGAGACCGTCTTCGCGTAGCCCACCACTCCGGGCCGCACCGTGTTGGACAGCACCATGCCAGGCAGTGGCGACTTCACTGAAACGGACGTGAGGCAGATGATGCGGCCCCAGCTGTTGCGCCGCATGTAGGGGATAGCGGCCTGGCACAGCCGGATCGTGCTCAGGAGGCTGAGCTCGAGGGCCTCCGACCAGGCGTCGGGCGGCGTCTTGGAGCTGATGGTCGCCGGCGGTCCGCCGGCGTTGCAGACGAGGATGTCCAGCTTGCCGAAGTTCTTGACGCTCGCCTCGACGAAGTCCTGGGGGCCGCGCTCGGTGGACAGATCGACAGGAAAAGCAAAGACGTCTCTTCCCGACGCGCGGTGGATGGCGAGGCCGGTCCGCTCGAGCCTCTCCTGGTCGCGTGAGCAGATGGCGACCCGCGCGACCGCCCACCGCGGCGACTCGACCCTCGATGCCTAGTTCCATCGGAAACCTCCAGAACTGCGGCGCGTCACGCCGCAGAGTTGATGCTTGCTGTATAATCGTAGAGCGCGAACCTACAGGCCGTTCTTGCGGACGCAAGATCTCGACTGCAACGGCTACATGCCGGCGCAGTCGAGAAAAAGTGGTGAGTCGTGGGCTGGTACTTGAAGCAAATCGTGCACCATCTCGTGCTTCACCGCAGCTTCCAGAAGTAGTCTCTGCGAGTGAATCAGGATGGTATGGGGGGGAAGCCAGGCACCGACGTGCTCCGTCCCGCTCTCCCGGTTGATGATCTGACTGGCCTCGTACCATCGAACGCGCTGGAACGGTGCCGAGAGGTCGGCGCAAGCCTGGACCTCCGCCCACCACGTGCGGTACACGGGGGGAGGCTCCAGAGCCCGCGCGTTCTCCGGCTCCAGGTTCGACTCGGCGCAGGCGCCAACCAAAAGCAGCAGCATCAAACGAGCGTGCTGGCAATGCCTGGGGGAGTAAGGCATGACCGCAAACCGTCCTTTGTGGGTGGCTCGTACGCTCCCTAGTAACGAGGAATCTAGGCAATATCGGGGCCGCGGCGACCCGCACCGGGCTTCGCGAGATACTGGGAGTTACGTGGTAGCGGCCTGCAGCGCGTTCGCAGCAAGGGCTCGCCAGGGCGGCGTCGATGCGGATTGTGGCGCCGGGGATACAGACGGCCGCCCGATCGCAGCGCTCACGGTCTTGGAGACTTCACGGTGGCGGATCCGTGGCGGTGCCTTTCACCAACACCATGAGCTTCTCACACTGGATCGCCTCTAATTGGTCGCGCTCCTCGTTAACGATCCGCACGGCCCGGGATCTTCCCAGGCTCCACGTTCGCCAATCTGTATTAGCAGACGGCGGCCAGCGCTCCAGCATACGTGCCGCCACCACGCAGCGCTCGTCGCGACCTAAAGTTGGCAACGCGGATACGAGTACGGGCACCGCGTCGCCGCTCAAGGATGCGGCGTAGGCGGCGTCGAAGTCAGCGCCTGCGACGGCGCGCGCCACGTTCACCCGGGCGATCAGCGCGTCTGGATTGAGGATGTTGAGCGAAAGGACGACCGCCAGACCTGCGGCCAACGCGCCGCTCGCGAACGGCCGTGGCCTGCCGCGAAGCACGGTGACGGCGAACCAGACGAGCACGACGCCGAGCCAGGTCATGAACGCCGTCGCGAACAGCCGATCCTCGGTCAGGCCGTAGGCGCTCTGGTAAAGGAGCATGCGCTTCACGGCCGATGCCATGATCACGAACAGCAGTAGCAGCAGCACCGCTGCCAGGATTCGATAGGTCCGAATGCTCCGACGCCCCGCTCGCGCCAACACCCAGTCGCTGGCGAGCAGGAGAGGGAGGGCCAGTGCGGCCACCGTTACCAGCTCGAAGAATCCGCGACGCGCGTACTCCGAATACGTCAAGCCAACGGTGCCCTCGACCAGCGATGCGTCACCGAACAGGTAACGGACCTGAACGGCCACGAACAGCAGAAAGAGCAGATCGATCAGGGCCAGCGGCACGGCCACTTCGATAATACCCAGGCCCGGAGGTTCTGCGCTCAGGCGGTCGACGGTCGGCTTGTTGATCCTGAGGACGAAGAGCAGAAAGCCGCAGACGATCCACGCGAAGAACGCGGCGAGCGCGGCGTGCGAGACCAGATTAGCGAGGTCGACGTCGAACGTCGTCGTCACCATCTGATCAAAGACCGCGTCGGCAGCCATCAGCAACCCACCGAAAACGAAGATGAGTGGGAAGGCGATGATCAGGCCGAGCCCAATCGATCTGATGTGCTTGAGCGCGCCTGGCTGCGAGGACAGCGGCAGCTGAACGTTGGCTCGTGAAAGAAGGGCGGCTCCGGCCAACGAAGCGGTGCCGGAGTTCAACAAGCCGCGCAGGTAATCGAGCACTCCCCGACTGAGTGCTCTTCCCGGCTCGAGACTCGTGCTCCACGCTGCAACAGCCACCGTCATGGCCAACAGGTCCAGCGCCTTCAGGGCCGGCGAGTCGCGCCAGGCGAAGGCGATGGCGAGGATCGGCACCAGAAGCATGACGAAGATGGCCGCGCGCGGCCATTCGACGCCGTGCCGAGCTGCCATGGAAGCGGCGCTCATTACTAGCAGCAGAATCCAGAGCGTCAGGTTGAGCCCCCAGGGGGCCGCCCGGAGGAAGGCATCGCCAAGTAGGCCGAGCAGGATAGAGGTGACGAGTACTTCGAATATGAGTTCAGGTTTGCCGTTCATGTTGTTAGATCCTTCAAGCACCACGGGTCACGCGTATCAGGTTCTCCATGTCATCCAGGTACCGCTCCAACGCTTGTCGCCCCTCTGGGGTCAATCGATACTCCGTCCTCGGTATTCGACCCTCGAACGACTTGGCGCAGTCTATGTAGCCGGCGTCTTCGAGCTTGCGTGCATGGACGCTCAAATTGCCGTCGGTGATCTCCAGCGTCGCCCTCAGATCGTTGAAGGTGAGCGCATCGTTGACGGCGAGGGCGCTCATGATGCCAAGGCGAACTCGCTGATGGATGAGGCGGTCGAGTTCGGGCACGACTGCGGAGGAGTCAGCGCTAGCCACCGTGCTTGAGGGCGATCAAAGCCCCGAAGAAGATGTTGATCCCGCCGAACCCAGCGGCCAGGAAACCGTTGCCCCATTCAAGCGGCGCCATGATCGCCAAGACACCGGCCAGCATGAAGCAGAGCCCCATGACCCGGACCGCTCGCACCGAGAAGGCGCCGCCGGTCACGATCGCGGTGCCGTAGAGCAGCAGCCAGGTCCCGGGCATGACATCGAACAGACGCAGGTCGTGAAGAACGGCGGTGAGCACGGCACCGGCGAGCAGGGGCGGGCCTAAGCCGAAGACGAAGCGCGCACCGGCCCCGCTGAGGAGTGGCGCCTTCAGACGTCGAGCCTTCTGAGCCATGGCCGTCACCCCGAGCGCGAGAGCGAGGCCCGCCTCGGTCAGCCAGACCAGTAGCCAGCGGTCAGGCGTCGCCTGGCGCGCCGCCACCGCGGCAGCGACCAGTGCGGTGACACCGATGGCCACGGTGCCCCAGCCGGGTACGGCGGTGAAGGAACTGGCGCGCGCCATGGTCTCGCGGATGAAGCGAAGATCTTCGATAGCGCGGGCCGTGGGTGGGGTCTCCGGGTGCTGCGCAGGTTCCGTGTCCATGAGGTCGAAGGTAGCGTATCGTGTTGGCAGCGTCAAGTACTTTGTATAACAAAGTAAGGAGCGATCCAGTGCTTGCGTGGCATCCGTTTTCGGTGTATATTCGGTACCCCAGGGCGGAGGGACGACCCACTCCCCCCCACCTTCGAAGCGACCCCCTCCGCTCTGGGACCCCACCTCCGGGTGGTTTTTTTGTCGCCAGCGGTTACGGGTTTTCTTCGGGTCAAATCTTATGCAGTCTTATGCGGAGCTGCATTGCCATTCTGGTTTTTCCCTCCTGGACGGCGCCTCCACACCAGAAGCCCTGGTGCAACGGGCGGCGGAGCTGGGTATTCGGGCCCTGGCATTGACCGACCACGACGATCTGGGGGGCGCGGTGCGCTTCAGCCGTGCGGCTCGAGATGCGGGTTTGGAGGCGATCGTCGGTGCGGAACTAACGGTCGCGGCGACGGATGAATCGAGCACTCCCAGCCATATCACCTTGTTGGCCCGGATCGCTGAGGGCTATGGCAACCTGTCGGAGCTGGTCACGCGGGCGCGGATGCCGGGGGCAGGGCCGTCCGTGACGTACCCGACCGCCCGAGGGCGGCCGCGGGTCACCTGGGACGATCTCGCAGAGCTGGGTGGTGGGTTATTGGCGCTCACAGGCTGCCCCCAGGGAGAGCTTCCCCGGCGGGTTAGGGCCGGCGACAAGGTGAGGGCGCAGGAGCTCCTCGACTTCCTGCGCGACGTTTACAACGGTCATGTGGCGGTGGAGGTCTGGGACCATGCGCTGCCGGAAGAGCGGGAACTAGCGGATCGGCTGTTGGAGTTGGCGGACCGAGAGGGCGTGCCGGCGGTCGCCACCAACGACGTCCACTACGCCACACCGTCGGGCCGCATTGTCCACGACGTGCTCACCTGCTTGCGGCATCGAGTGACGCTGGACGAAGCGGGCACACGATTACGCCCTAACGGCGAGTGGTACCTGAAGCCACCTTCGGTCGTGTGGCGCCGTTGGCGCCAGCGGCCCGATGTCGTGAAGAACTCCCTCGCCTTCGCAACCGACATCTGTCGATTCCGGCTCGCCGATCTTTCGCCGGCGATGCCGGGCTTCCAGGCGCCACCCGGTGTGACGACGCAAGAGTTCC